>MNVP01000077.1:0-413 GCA_001871815.1 Candidatus Omnitrophica bacterium CG1_02_40_15 | reverse complement strand
GAGAGAGAAATCTCTCGGGGGTTTTTTTATTTCCCCATCCTATTCTTTTGAAAGAAATTCTCCTTTACAGGTGTCTTCTATATAAAGCCAGACCTAAACCTATTCCGTTCGTCGATCGGAACCGTATTCCGATCGACGAACGGAATTAACAAAAGGAGTCAATAAGATGTTAAAGATGCCTTTGGTAACAGGGGAAATCTATCATGTTTACAATAGAAGCATAGCTGAATTTGTTATATTTAACAATGATACTGAGTTTTCACGTATTAAAGATACTGTAAAATATTATCAGATAGAAAATCAGCCCATAAAATTTTCTCAAATCGGGGCATATGCAAATAATACAAATCAAAAATCTGTGGATAAAAAACTAGTAGAAATAATTTGTTACTGTTTTATGCCGACGCATATTC
>MNVP01000075.1 GCA_001871815.1 Candidatus Omnitrophica bacterium CG1_02_40_15 | reverse complement strand
AAAACTCAGACGCGGTGAATGGCTTAGTTTAGCTCCTCTTGGTTATGTGAATAACCCCAAGACCAGAAACATCGAACCAGACCCGGTAAAAGCAAAAATAATAAAGAAAGTTTTCGAAGAGTTTGCCGCTGGAAAGCATACTTTAGCGAGTTTGGGTGAGCGTCTGAGTTTTTTCGGCGTGGTGAGCAGGAATGGAACGAAGATCTGTAAATCTACGCTTCAAGGTACTCTAACTAACTCAGCTTATATAGGCGTGATAGACTATCATGGCGAAGCTTATGAAGGTAAATACGAGCCGATAGTTTCCCGAGCGACTTTTGAAGCTGTTCAGAGAGTTCTGAAAGATAGGGCCAAGCCGAGAAAGAATAAAAAAGGTCATAACTTTCCATTCGTTGGGCTTTTAAGATGTGGCGAGTGTGGCGCAGCAATAACTGCTCAGTATGCTCATGGAAATGGCGGTACTTATATATACTACCGCTGCACTAAACGGCTTGGCCCCTGTAGTCAGAGATATCTAAGAGAAGACTTGGTTATTGCTCAATTAAAGCAAGCTATTTCAAAAGTCGCCCTTTGCGAAGACTGGACAGAAAAGATGCTAGCTCAAGTAGATATATGGGAAAAAGATACTGCTCAGTCTTCGCAAACTTTCGCCCAAAATCTGCAAATAAAGATTAAAGAAATAGACGCAAAGCTTGATAAGTTAGTGAATGCCTTTCTTGATGGCGACATTGATAAAGAGATTTACCTGTCTAAGAAAGATGATATTGTAAGGTCTAAAGCAGAGTTTATGCAGAAAAAGGCAGATTTTGGGCGAAAGGGTAATCTTTGGATCGAACCATTGCGGGAGTGGATAAAAACTGCTCACCACGCCGAAAAACTTGCTTCGTCGCAAAATTTTTATGAAATAAAAATTTTTATGGAAAAAATTGGAACGAACCGCCGCCTGCTGGATAAAAAAGTGATTTTAGATTTCAAAAAGCCATTTGATTTAACTCTCGAATACATAAGCACTTACGATAAAGAATTTTTCGCCCAAAAAGATTTTAAAAATCCCTCTTTTTCCTCAGAAAATGCGTCAAATCCGATGTGGTCGGGGCGGCTGGATTCGAACCAGCGACCTCTTGCTCCCGAAGCAAGCGCGCTAGCCAACTGCGCTACGCCCCGTACCAAATCCTTTGTAGAGAAGGGTTTTAAACCCTCCTCTATCCTTTGTTCTCAATTTTATTTTTTTCTTCCAGCGAATCTGCCGAGAGCAGTTTATCTTCGAATTTATCCAAACTTTTTACTGCCCTTTCATAGCTTGATTTTATATTGTCGATATGAGTCCCTATTACTTCGAAATCCTCTGTGAATTTCCCAAGAGAACCTTTCAAAGTAATGAGCATCTTTATCACTTCTTGCGCCTTTTCTTCTACCTTCAACCCTTTCATGCCAAGGATAATCACCTGCAGGTACGCATAAAAACTATTCGGCGATACAGGTATTACTTTTTTGGATATGGCGTGGCTGAATATGGACTTTTCTTCTCCAAAAACTTCATCCTTTATGATTGTTTCGTAATAGACATTCTCAGCAGGTATATACATCAGCGCAAAGTCATACGTGCCTTCATCCGGAAGTATATATTTATCTGCGATAGAATCTATATGGTCTTTAACTGCTTTTGTAAACTCCCTTTTTGCGCGCTTTTTATCATCGTCATTTTGCGCGTCTACAAACCTCTTAAAACTCTCCAGCGGAAATTTTGAATCCACAGGCACAAGCCTGGTCCCTATCTTGATGGCAGCATCCACCCTCTCGCCTGTCTTAAAACAATGCTGAAGCTCATAAAAATCCTTATGAGGCATTATCTGCTCAAGAAGCGATTCCAGAAACAGCTCTCCGAGCCCGCCTCTCATTTTAGGGGCTTTGAGTATTTCCTGTAAACTCGCTATATCTTTGCCAACCTCGTAAATCTGCTGGGTTTTTTCATCCAGGGAACCAAGGCTTTTTTTCACATCGCCGAAAACCTTTGCCGCGTTATCAAACCTCTCGCCCATACTGGAGCTTACCATCTGCTGGACCTTGGCGCTTTCATTAAGCTGTTTTAAAATAAGCTCTGTATTTTTAGAAAGCGTATCGCTCCATTCGCTGCGAAGAGTATTTATCTTTTCTTCGCTCTCCTTTGACGCAGACTCTCTAGCCTTTTTGTTAAAAAATAATATCAGGATAGCTATAATAAAAAAACCTACTAAATTAACTATTATTATCATTTTACCTTCCACTCATACTGGCCGCTGGATTCATTTAAAGTTTCTATAGGTGTTCCAGAGTTAGCTCCATCCTGAAGTTTCTTGGCATATATTTTTTGAACCTCTTCTATGGAGATTCCATTTTTAGAAGCAATCGCCTTATATATTACCATGCGGTCGCTGTTTTCTGCATCAATTAAAGCCTTGGTTGAAGAATCTGCGCTTCCTCTTATTTCAACCATGCCAAGTTTATTCTCTCCGATAACTCCCTTTTCCTCCCATGAATCTAATTCACTTTTCCTATCCCTGCGGCTATAAGCTGCTTTTTCAACCTCAGGCCCGAATGATTCCTGGGCATACGCATCTTTTACAAATATATCCAGCCATGTTCCCTGTTTACCAACAGCTGGTTTCTTTTCATTCCCGGAAACTATGCCTTCAATAGCATCGATATCCTTTGCCACATGCTGATAAATATCCAGCCTCATTGATATATCCAGCTTTATCGGATCCTTGGGCGCCTCTACTCTTACCCTGGCGCATCCAAAAAAAGCAATCAGCGCTATGAGCGCTATAAAAATATTTTTCATGGTTTCTCCTTTCCCTTGTTAAAGTCATGCAAAATAACCGTAAGGCTCCGCTTGCCTGAGTTCCCATCTAATTTTAAATCCAGCCCTATATTCCCGCTTTCCATAAAAAGCTTTATTATCCCATTATTATAATTGTAATTCTTAAAACTTTCCACTATTATATCAGGTGATTGGTTTGACTGTTTAGCAACATTTTCAAGAAACGTTTTATCCTTTATAATCAATACGCCTCCTGGGGCGCCTGTATTAAAATCGCCTTTTATGTCTTTTATGTCCTGGCCTTTACCTGAGAGATAAAACGCGCCGCCCAATCTCCCTGTCATGTCAAATTTCTCGTTAAGCTTCATATCATCCACAAATCTCCTTATCTCCATACCCTGCGTATCAAGGCTTAAATTATAATCCATATCCTGGTCCAATGTAATGTTAAATTCTCCTTTCACATTGCCCCCGAGAAAACTTACTAATAAAGGTTTTATGCGCAGAAACTTGCCTTTTAACTCGCTTTTTCCCATAACATCAGCTACTTTTAAGTTATTGTAATTAATCCCTTTTATGTAAAATTCTCCTGTATCCTGGCCCTGAGATGCGCTTAGAATCAAACCTTCTATCTCAAATAAATCAGTCTTACATGAAGAAACATTGAGTTTTATGTAATCAATGGTCTTCGCAGCCATGTCTAATCGCAAAGACGCCTTTGCCTTTATTTTTATATCGTCTTTATCGAAATTCAAATCTACGTCAATAGCTTCTGCCTTATTTATTTTCTTATCCAATATTGAGCGCAGATCATAATAAACCCTTGCCTTTTTAATATACACATCAGACCTTTTTTCTCTGATCTTTATATTTTGGAATTCCGCGAAATTAAGTGTGACTTTTATGCCCTGAACAGAACTTTCTTTGAAAACCTTATGGAGTTCTTTCTGAGTTACGGAGAGAAGAATTGGTTTAGCGAAAAAATAAACTACTGCGGAAAATATGACTACTAATATTACAAACCCAAAAAATATTTTAACAAATATTCGGCGTGGCATTATATTGCTACATATATCCGTATTCTCTCAGGATATCTTTGAAATCACTGGCTTTTGCTTTATCTTTTGCTACATATTTTCCTATTATATCTGTCTCAATATTTATAAAATCGCCTTTTTTCTTTGTAGAAAACGTGGTGCTTTTAAGTGTATGCGGTATAAGATATACTGTAAAATATTCTTTTGTCACGCTTGCCACTGTAAGGCTGACGCCATCAAGCCCTACAGAGCCTTTTTCAACCACAAAATTGGAATATTCTTTTGGAAGCGGCAACTTAAAGCCAACGCCTTCTGATTTTCTGGATATATCAAGAATACTGCCTTTATAATCCACATGGCCTGTGAGAAAATGGCCGCCTATCCTGGAATCAGCCTTAATGCTTCTTTCCATGTTCACAGAATAATTAATCTTTAAGTGGGCCAGAGCAGTCCTTTTAAGCGTTTCAGGTATTACATCAAAACTTAAAATATTCCCGCTGATTTCAACTACGCTCAAGCATGAACCGTTTACGCAGATACTGTCGCCTATTTTAGCGTCGGAATACACTTTTTCTGTTTTTATCTTCAATAAAACGCCTGTGCTAGTCTTATTTATTTCCTTTACAATGCCTATTTCTTCAATTATCCCTGTAAACATCCTTCCACCTCATCCCAACAACTTGACAAATCAACATTGTTGATTTGTCAAGTTGTTGGGCTTACCGCTGATTAAAATATCTTCGCCGCCGATCATTTCAACTTTCACATTTTTCAATTTTATAGCATAGCTTACCTTACCTACGCCTCTACCTTCAACAGAAGTCACTGCATTCCTGCCGCCTATGATCTTCGGAGCTATAAAAAATAAAACTCTGTCCACAAATCCTTGCTCTAAAAATCCTGCTATAGTATCGCCTCCGCCTTCTACTAATAAGCGGCTGATCTCAAGTTCTGCCAGCTCTTTTAAAAGCCATTCCAGGTCAATCCTGTTATTCTTGCCAGGGCACGCTACAATGAGAATCCCTCTTTTATTAAATCTCTCTACTTTTTTCAATATATGCGGGGCCTTTAATGATTTCTTTAAAATCGCTACTATATTCAAGGCTGGAGACTTTTTTGAAAAGATATTTGCGTTTTCAGAAACCCTTAGATTTGAATCTAACACTATCTTTATAGGTGACTTATTCCTTCTTGAAGTCAGGATCGGGTTATCTCTCATTATTGTATTCACGCCCACAAGCACAGCATCCATCTCGCTGCGCAGACTGTGCGAATAATCCCTGGAGGCCTCTGAACTAATCCATTTAGAATCCATTGTCCTTGTAGCTATCTTGCCGTCCAGAGACTCGGCAACCTTTATTGTCACAAAAGGCATCTTCTTTGTAACATATTTTATAAAAACTTCATTTAACTTTGCTGCTTCTTCAGCTAAAATCCCCACTCTAACGTTAACGCCATTTTTCTCTAATTCCTTTTTGCCTTTTCCATTATTCAAAGGATTCGGGTCAATCATCGAGCAATAAACCTCTTTTATACCGCTTTTTATAATTGCCTTTGAGCATGGAGGCGTTCTTCCTAAATGGGCGCATGGCTCAAGATTCACATAAAGCGTCGCGCCTTTTGCCTTCTGGCCAGCTCTTTTTAGCGCGATAGCCTCTGCGTGCAGGCCTCCTGGCCGTCTATGATAAGCGCTTACTATAATTTTCCCATTCTTTACGACCAACGCGCCTACCATAGGGTTAGGGCTGGTAGTTCCCTTACCTTTTTCAGCCAGCTCCAAAACCTTTCTCATAAAAAATTCATGTCTCTTCATAAATTACCTCGCCATCGCCGCATCTCTTAGTTTTTCCACAAGCTCATACGGAACCTTTACCTTGCCCAGCAGTACCTCTCTTTTCCCAAGCCCATGGCAATCAGAGCCGCCTGTTATAAGCAAGCCATATTCGCCGGCCAGTTTCTTGAATTCGGATAATTCCCTGTTATTATGATCTGAATGATACACCTCTATACCCTGTATGCCTTCACCTGCAAGTATTTTCACAATATCTTTTAAAGGTTTAGTTTCTGTATTAATTGTTTTAGGATGGGCTAGAACGCTGACCCCGCCTACAGCTTTTATCATATCCGCTGCCTCTCTTGGAGATAATTTGAATTTCTTTACATACGCAGGCGAATCATTGCCAATATATTTTGTAAATGCTTCTCTAATACAAGCTACCTTTCCTTTTTTATACAAAAGATTTGCTATGTGCAGTCTTCCCACAGAGCCAGTCCTGGAGCCTGCGATTTCCAGCAAATCCTCATATTTTAAATCAATACCCTGTTCGTTCAGCTTTCTTAAAATCTCCTTTGCCCTCTCTTCCCTGACCCTGCACAATTCTTCCAGTTTTTTTATAAATGAGCTCTCCTGCCAGTCTATAAAATACCCCAGTATATGTATTTCATCGTCTTCCAGTTCCGCGGTCAATTCCACGCCAGGGATAATCTCTATATCCATATCTTTTGCAGCCATAATGGCAGGCGCAATCGCGGCGCAAGTGTCATGGTCTGTTATTGCGATAGCGTCCAGGCCTTCCAGCTTGGCTAATCCAACAACCTTTTCAGGAGAAAAGGTGCCGTCAGAAACGTTTGTATGGACGTGAAGGTCAGCTACTTTGCCCATTTAGCAATATTGTTCGAGCGAGGCCAAATATCCCTGTCCCGAGTAAAGTCGAGGGATTCTCGACTACGCTCGAAGAATATTTGGCCGAGTCGAGAACTACTGTTTATGGTATAGGAAAGTATAAAACACTTTCCTAACCACTGAAAATAGCATTAAAGTTATCGCGAAGCGATTTTCTTGCATTCTGTTTTTTTAATCTTATCCAATATCCCATTGACAAACTTTCCAGAATCAACGTCCCCATACTTTTTGGCAAGCTCTATAGCCTCGTTTATAGAAACATTCGGCGGTATATCATCTCTATAAAGCATCTCATATATAGACATGCGCATAATGTTCCTGTCTATAACAGCCATCCTGGATATACTCCAGTTATCCGTATATTTTGAAATAATCTCATCTATTGTCTTAATATTTTCGCACGCGCCTTTTACCAGCGCTTCAGCAAAATCATGGGATTCCTTGTCCATAGACTCAGCTGTTTTTGACCAGAAGTCTTTGAAGCTGGAATCTACAGACTCCTTAGAAATCTCTATCCTATAGAGGATCTTTAAAGCGCATTCCCTTGCAAAAGTCCTTTTACGCATATTTTTTACGGTCCGTAGGGACAGGACATTGTCCTGTCCCTACTACATGGTTAGATATACTTGATTAAATTAGCCATTTCAATAGCTGAGCGGGCTGCGTCACGGCCTTTGTTGCCATGTTTTGTGCCTGCCCTTTCTATTGCCTGCTCTATTGAATCAGCTGTAATTATTCCGAATATCAAAGGCACGCCTGTATTTAAAGAAACATTCGCAATGCCTTTCGATGCCTCGCTTGCGATATAATCAAAATGAGGCGTTGCTCCTTTTATTATAGTGCCAAGGCATATTATTGAATCATATTTTTTGCTCTTTGCCATATGGTTTGCGAGAACAGGTATCTCAAATGCGCCAGGAGCCCAGACAACTTCTATATCGCTATCTTTTGCGCCATGCCTTGTAAGTTCATCAACGCATCCTTCCAGCAGCCTGTTGGTAATAAAGTCATTGAATCTGGATGCTATGATACCAAATTTCCTGCCTTTTGCAATAAGTTCCCCCTGAATTATTTTATACATACGCCCCCCTCTTGTTGTAGGGCCAGCACAATGTGCTGGCCCTACTTTAAATAAGATGCCCTAATTTTTTCTTTTTGGTTTCCAGATACCTCTTATTAGCGCTATTAGGCTGCACTTCCATAGGAACCCTTTTTACCACCTCCAGTCCATAACCTGATAAACCCACTATCTTGCGCGGATTATTTGTAATAAGCTGGATTGTCTTCAACCCCAAGTCTGCTAATATTTGAGCGCCTATGCCATAATCTCTCAAATCCGGCTTAAAACCAAGCTGTTCATTTGCCTCTACTGTATCAAAGCCTTTATCCTGCAGCGTATATGCCTTTATCTTATTCACCAGCCCTATGCCGCGGCCTTCCTGCCTCATATATAAAAGAACGCCTCTTGGCCTTTCTCCTATAAGCCTCATAGTCTTACGAAGCTGTTCCCCGCAATCGCATCTTCTAGAGCCAAATATATCGCCTGTAAGGCATTCTGAATGTACGCGCACTAAAACATCTCTTTTTCCTTTCACATCGCCTTTTACAAGCGCTATATGCTGATATTTATCAATACTTGATTCATAAAGATATAATTTAAACATCCCGTAATCTGTAGGGATTTGGCTGGAGGCAATACAAGTCACAAGCCTCTCTGATTTCCGCCTGTAATTAATTAAACTGGCGATCGTGCATATTTTAAGTTTATATTTTTTTGAAAATTTTACCAGGTCTTTCTGCCTGGCCATAGTGCCATCATCATTTATTATCTCGCATATAACCCCTGCCGGATACAATCCTGCCAGCTTCATCAAATCAACGCATGCCTCTGTATGGCCCGCTCGCGTTAAAACTCCGCCATCTTTTGCCCGCAAAGGAAATACATGGCCAGGCCTTGCAAGATCATCGGGTTTTGTACTAGGATTTATAAGGTCCTTTATAGTAACTGAGCGATCATGAGCGGATATACCTGTAGTTGTCCTTTTTTTAGCGTCCACAGAGATAGCCCATGCAGTCTTAAAAGTATCCTGATTGTCCTCAAACATTGGATGCAGCCCAAGTTCATCAAGCCTTTCGCCTTCCATGGGCATACACACAAGCCCCCTGGCATACTTTATTATGAAATTAATCGCTGAAGGCGCAGCAAAACTGGCTGCAATAACAAGGTCTCCCTCGTTCTCGCGATCTTCGTCATCCACAACAATGACCATCTTGCCTTTTCTCAGATCCTTAATAATTTCAGGTATTGTATTGAATTTCATGATATGGTCTCGATATCCTAAAGACACTCCACCTGCCTCACATCTCGGCAGGTTTGCTAAACGGTGCTCCTTATTCGTCGCACCAGCAATGTCGTGTCTTCAGGATTAATTCGCACTTATCGTTTACGAATTTCAAAAAAATTCGTAAACGATGTGCTCATTAAAAAGCCCGAAGAAAGTCTTCGGGCATGAAAATATGCAGAATATATAAAAACTCTTCTACCATCTAGCCTTTCACAATCGGTTCCGGAATTACACCGGATCTGCCCTGCTATAGCAAAGCTCGTAGACTATACTACCGGTGGGGAATTTCACCCTCTCCCGAAGATCATATGTATTATATCAACTTATACTTTCCTGTCAACCCTTATTTACCTTTTGCATAATTAGATATATATGGTATAATTGCAAAATATGGATAACATGGGAGATAAAAATTACCAGGAAAAATTAAGCAAGACAAGGACTGAGCTGGAAATGCTTTATGATATAGGCAATGCCATGCGCACCACCCTCAATCTGGAGGAAATCCTCTATATCATACTTACAGCCGCCACGTCCCATACAGGCCTGAGTTTTAATAGAGCCATGCTTTTCCTTGTAAATAAAAAAGAAAACCAGCTGGAAGGCAAGATGGGCATAGGCCCTGACAGCGCAGAAGACGCTTCTAAAATCTGGGCTTATATAGAGAAAAATAAAATCGGGCTCGAGGAACTGATAAGTATAGAAACCCAATTTGACCATCTCAAAAAATCCAGGCTCAATCAGGCGATAAAATCAATAAAAATTCCTGTCAGAGAAGATTCGGGAGTAATCGCGCTCACAGTCATGGAAGGCCTGCCTTTTATAATCAATACGCCGGAAGCAAAACAAAAAGTGAAAAATGAATTTTCCATCATCCTGGATCTGGACGAATTTGTGACAGTGCCTTTAAAAGCAAAGGATAAGGTAATAGGCGTCCTGCTCGCGGATAATAGGTTTAACAAAAAACCTATAACTAATGACGCTGTCAGGGTATTGACTATGTTCGCAAACCAGGCAGGCCTCGCAATTGAAAACTCCAGGCTTTATGAACAGACTGTGGTCCTTTCAAATTCTGATTCTCTTACAGGATTATGGAATCACGGATATTTTCAGTACCTATTGGGAGAAGAGATAAAGAAGTCTTCTCTTATGAAATTTTGTTTTACGCTTCTTATGATTGACATAGATAACTTTAAGGCCTTCAATGACACCTATGGCCATCAGGCAGGCGACAGTATTATCAGGGAAATCTCAAAGATATTCAAGGATGCATCAAGAAAAATAGATGTTGTAGCGCGTTACGGCGGAGAAGAATTTGGGATAATCCTTCCTGTAACAAAAAAAGAAGAAGCGCTTATCCTGGCTGAACGCATAAGAAAGGCTGTTGAAACAAGCCCTAGCCTTAAAAATATAACTATAAGTATAGGCGTCTCATCTTTTCCTGAAGACGGAGAAAAAAAAGAGGATTTGATAACCCGTGCTGATAGGGCGCTCTACGAAGCCAAAAGATCAGGCAAAAATAAAATCTGCGCTTAAACCTTCGGCTCCACTTGCTGTTCAACCGCTTCCTGTTTCTTTGAATCTGAAAATTTGACTGAGACGACCTTTGATACGCCAGACTGCTGCATGGTAATGCCATACATCACATCAGCCTTATCAATGGTCTTTTTATTGTGGGTTACAACAATGAATTGAGATGTATTTGTAAACATATCGAGGCTTCTTGAAAATCTGTCAACATTTGATTCGTCAAGAGGCGCGTCTATTTCATCCAGAACACAGAATGGGCTTGGCTTTACTTTAAATATTGCGAATATAAGAGCTACTGCGGTAAGGGCTTTTTCTCCCCCTGAAAGAAGCGAAACATTTTGAAGCCTTTTCCCGGGAGGCCTCGCGACTATTTCAATCCCGCACTCAAGCACATTGTCATCATCCAGGAGCATGAGTTCCCCATCTCCTCCTCCGAAAAGCATTTTGAAGAAGTTCCTGAATTCCACTTGAATATTCTTGAATGTCTCCATAAAGAGCTCTTTTGTTGTTTTATTTATTTTATTAATTGCCTCCAGCAGGCTGTCTTTTGCCTTTAATAAGTCATCTCTCTGGGTTGTCAAAAATATAAACCTATCCTGAAGCTCTTTATTCTCATCTATAGCTACCAGATTTACCGCGCCCATTGAATCCAAGTGATTGCGCATTTCCTCTACATTATTTTTCAGGGCAGCTTTATCTAAAACCTGCCAATCCTCTGGCAGCTCGAATTCCAAAAGCTCAGTTTTGTAAACATCCCTTATGCGTTGAGTCAGGTTTTCTATGCTGTAATTCACCTCCGCCTTCTGTAAGTCCACAGAATGCATCTTTGACCTTATACTATTTATCTGGTTTTCTATCTCTTTGGATTTAGTTTCGTAAGACGCTGTTTTTTCTGTTATCTCGGAATATACGGCCTCTACCTCGCTCAATTCTTTATTCCTCCCGGAACCTTCTTCCGACAGGACAGTTATGTTTTTTTCAAATTCTTTTATCTCTACGATTAGCGCATCTCCCTTTTTAATAGAGCTCGTTATTTCCAGCTTTCTGGACTCTACGTTATTTCTGGCATCACGCAAAGATGATTCCAGTATATTCAACGTGCTCGACAGGCCTTCCTTTTTGCTTTCGAGCGACCCCAGCTCGGTCCTTGCCTCCGCGATCTCTACAAGAAGCTGTTCTCTTTCTTTTGCGCATTCTGTTATAAGGGCTTCGCTGCTGCGTATCCTTTCTTCATTAATCTTGGTTTCATTCTCAAGCTCTAACAGCGTCTTAAGAGAAGCATCTTCTTCCTGTTTCAGAATCAGGATTTCAGAATTCACTTCATCTATCTCAAGGTTCACAAGCGATATCTCATCCCCCAGGCCTTTCATATTTTCTTCTATATTGGATCTGCTGGTAGAGGCATTAGCAAATAGTATATCTTTTTCGTTAATTACGTTTGTAAGCGCTTCAAATTTAGTTTTCAATTCGTTCTCTTCTTTTTCTTTCTCTAACCTTTCTTCTTCAAGTTTTCGCGAATGGCCTTCCAGTTCACTAACCATTTGACGGATCTCATTTATCCTGGCGTCTCTATTTATCAGGCCAAGCTCTTCCTTTTTAGAGCTCCCGCCTGTTATGAACCCATTCTCGGCCGCCTCACCTGACAAAGTAATAAACCTGCACCTCGCAGGCCCCTTGGTATTATCCAAAAGAGCCCTTGCGTCCTTAAGGTCATTTACTATAAAAACATCTTTCAATATATACCTCAAGATATTTTTATAAGAATCTCCTGCATTTACAAAATCAGCTGCCTTGCCAAGGATGCGGCTGTCGTTATAATTTTCGACTTCGGAAACCGCCATCTGCTCGGTAGGGACAGCACATTGTGCTGTCCCTACGTTAAAATACCCTGGATATATAAATGAGGCCTTGCCGTATGAATGTTCTTTAAGATATGCTATAGCATTATCCACAGATTCCATAGTATCAACTACTATGCTTTGCAGATACTCAGACATTGCTGTTTCTATTGCAGCCTCATAGCCTTTTTTGACTGTTAACAGATTTGCAAGGCAATCCCTGACGCCGTCTATCCTTGACTGGCTTCCAAGTATTGCCTTTACGCCTGCGGAAAACCCTTCGTATTTAAGCCTTGCCTCTTCCAAAAATTCTAATTTGGATTTATTGGACGCCAGGAGCGCCTCTATTTTTTTGGATTCTTCTGTAAGCGAGTTTATATGGCTTCGGATAGCTGATACGGAACCAGATACAGAATCTCTTTCTAGTTTAAGGCTGGCTGCTTCTTTTTCAATTGCTGTTATTTCTGCCAGGATTTCGTTTAATTTAGCTTGCAGGTTATTTTTTTCCTCTAAGACAGTTGATTTTTCTGATTCCAGCCTCTTGAGCCTTGAGTCGTGGGTTGAAATAGTAGTGGATATCTTCGCCACCTGGTTTCTCAGCTTCGCCTGTCTTGAAGCAATATCTATGATATTTGCCTTCGAATTGGACAATGTTGTTTCGCTTGTTTTTATTGCCTTTGATATCTCTTCGAATCTTTTTTCTTTTTCTGTTACCTTGCTGAACCTCGCGCTATCTTCCTTTTCCAGCGTAGATATCTTTTCCTTGAGATTAGCTATCTCCTTTTCTTGAGATATAAGTATGTCTTCGCTTTTTTTTATCTCAGCCTCAAGGCCTGAGCGGCGCTTTGTAAGCTCGTCCACCCTTTCTTTATCCATAGATATCTTATTGCTGGCTTTTGAGATTTCAGAATTAAGTTCTACTATTCTGGATTTCAGGTTCACTCTTTTATTTTCCACATGGGAGCTATCCTTGTTTAATAATGACAGGTCCTCGGACAAGCTATTTAATTCTAAATTAAGCTCTGCTTCTTTCTGATTTAACTCGCTTGTATCCCTTTCGGAATTCAAGTTCTTGCTTCTCAATATCTCAAGGTCTATTCTCGAGAGCTTCAATTCAATTGACTTCAATTCTTCGTAGCGCTCTTTATAGCGCTCTGCCTTCTTCGCCTGGCGTTCTATTGAATTGATCTGGCGCTTTACTTCTACTATGATATCATTTATCCTTAATAGATTTTGTTCTGTATCTTCCAGTTTATGCAATGCCTCTTTCTTTTTTGCCTTGTATTTTGTAATGCCGCTCGCCTCTTCAAAGACCTCACGCCTTTCCTCTGGCTTCGAGCTCAAGACCTGGTCTATCTTGCCCTGTTCAATAATAGAATAAGCGCTTGTGCCTATGCCAGTGCCCATGAAAAGCTCATTTATATCCTTAAGCCGGACCGGAGTTTTATTTAAAAGATACTCGCTCTCTCCTGAGCGATAGAGGCGCCTGGTGACAGTAACTTCGTCGTATTCTATTGCAAGCGCCCTATCCTGATTGGAAAGCGTGAGGGAAACTTCCGCGAAACTCACAGGTTCCTTGCCGTCAGTGCCGTTGAATATAACGTCTTCCATTTTGCCGCCGCGCAAGACCTTTGCAGATTGTTCTCCGAGTACCCACTTTATGCTGTCGGCAATATTAGATTTTCCGCAGCCATTGGGCCCCACAATAGCAGTAATGCCAGGCTCAAAATCCAACCTTGTCTTATCAGCGAATGATTTGAAACCGAATAATTCTAAGGATTTGAAATACATGTTTTTCAGCTTTAAGTTATAAGCTTTAAGCTTTAAGCTTTTGTTGGAAGCCAAAAAGCATCTTTCCAACTTCGTCCATTAAATCTAATAATCTTTCATATTCATTCTTTTTCAAATAATTCAAATCGTAACTCAAAAGTAAATGATATTTTGTTTCTTCTAAAGATGTATCGGCTATATTAAGAAAATGTAAAAAATCTTTATCACTTTTTCTTTTATAACCTTCTACTATATTCGTAGGTATAGGAGCTGCCGATCTCCTAAGTTGCGCTATCAAACCATATTTTTCTTCCGTTGG
This sequence comes from Candidatus Omnitrophica bacterium CG1_02_40_15, assembly GCA_001871815.1. Classification (GTDB taxonomy): domain Bacteria; phylum Omnitrophota; class Gorgyraeia; order Gorgyraeales; family Gorgyraeaceae; genus UBA10183. The sequence goes on along the minus strand of MNVP01000075.1, from coordinate 28,820 downwards.
GAAATTTCTTGTCGCTTTATATATTTCCAAAACTAACTTATGAGCTTTATCCCAAACTTTTATATTCTTAAATGTGTAAGCCATGTCTTTTTAGCTTATAACTTACAGCTTAAAACTTATAGCTATTTTTTCAATATTTCTTTAAATCTTCTCGTCAATTCAGGCAATACTTCAAATAAATCCCCAACTATCCCATAGGTCGCCACGCTGAATATGGGCGCGTAAGGGTCTTTATTTATCGCCACTATTATCTTTGAAGACTGCATGCCCACAAGATGCTGGATCTGGCCGGAGATGCCGCAGGCTATGTAAATCTTCGGGCACACTGTTTTTCCTGTCTGGCCAACCTGGTGCGAATAAGTTTTCCAGCCGCTGTCAACTGCGGCGCGCGATGCTCCTACAGCGCCGCCCAGAGCCTTTGCCAGGCCTTCAATAAGTTTAAAATTCTCTGGGGACTGCATGCCCCTTCCGCCGGAAACAATCACGTTTGCCTCTGTTAAATTGACTGTCTCTTCTATCTCTTCCACAATATCAATAAGCCTTGTTCTCGAAAAATAAATATTACTGCCGTAATTTTTTTCTATGATCTTTCCTTTATGATGTTTATTTTCGGCAGCTTCTTTCATTACCTTGTGCCTTACAGTTGACATCTGAGGCCTGTGATTAGGGCAGATAATAGTGGCCATAATATTTCCGCCGAATGCAGGCCTGGTTTGCAATAGGAGCCTTTCTTTTTTATCTATATCAAGGCCTGTGCAATCTGCTGTAAGGCCCGCATGAATGCCTATTGCAACCCGCGATATCAATGACCTGCCTATTGAAGAAGCTCCGCAAAGCACTATTTCAGGCTTATACTCCTTTATCAATTGAATTAACACCTTTGAATATGGCTCATCCTGATAATGTTTTAACGCAGGGGAATCCACAAGATATACCTTGTTAGCGCCTCTATGAATAATCTTCTGCGCTTCCTCTTTCATATCTTCGCCTAATAAAACTCCGCATAATTCATTCCCAAGTGTATCCGCGAGCTCTCTAGCCTTGCCCAAAAGTTCATATGCAACACTCTGCACAACGCCTTTTTTCTGTTCGCAGAATACCCACACATCTTTATATTCATCAAATTTCTGGTGTAGGGGGCGGTCGCGACCGCCCCCTACAATCACGATAGCGTCAAACTTGCAGGATTCTATACACGCCCCGCATAATGTGCACTTATCAAGGTCTATGACTGCTTTTTTATTAACAAGCTCTATTGCGTTGAATGGGCAGGCCTTGACGCATAATTTACAACCAACGCATTTTTCATTGATGACTTTGATTGACATCTTTATTTCCTTGGCTTCTCGACTGTGCTTTCATGATATGCTATTATGATCGCTCGAAGAATATTGGATATTTCTAATATTGTTCGAGCGGCAGGCGTGGCTATACATGCGCACCCAGTCGAGAACTACAATATCTCTCCCTTTAATAATTCCACCAATTTCCCGCAAATATCTTTTACTTCGCCTTCTAAAATCTGGCCGCCTTTTCTCGGAGGAGGCGTAAATATCTTGACGACTTTTGTAGGAGAGCCTTTTAGCCCAAGCGAATTTGGGTCTGCATCCAAGTCTTTTGCCTCTAGTTTTTTAATCTCTATCTTCTTTGCCCTCATCTTGCCTTTTAAAGAAGGCAGCCTTGGCTCGTTAATTTCTTTAACCACAGTGATAAGGCATGGCAAAGGCGATTCAACAATATCATAGCCTTCTTCTGTCATCCTTTCTGCCCTGATATACTCAACACTAGCACTCTGGTACTCTGGTACTCTGCCTGCCCCGTACCCTTGTGGTGCGGGGGTGCTCCCAATATTTATCTCTTCTATTTTCTTCACAAACGTAATCTGAGGTATATCTAAAAATGCAGCAACCCCAGGCCCCACCTGGGCAGTATCGCCGTCTATCGCCTGTTTCCCGCAGATTACAATATCAAATTTTCCTATTTTTTGAATAGCCTTTGAAAGCGTATAGCTGGTAGCCCATGTATCGCTTCCTGCAAATGCCCTGTCTGAAATCAGCACAGCTTCATCGCCGCCTAAAGATATTGCCTCGCGCAACGCCTCTTCTGCCTGAGGAGGGCCCATTGTCACTATAGTTACAAGGCCCCCGAATTTCTCTTTGAGCCTGACAGCCTCTTCAATGGCATACATGTCAAACGGATTTATTATACTCTGGACGCCTGAACGCACCAGAGTATTTGTCTCAGGGTCTATCCTGACATTTGTTGTATCCGGAACCTGTTTTATGCAAACAATGATGTTCATAATAATAGAATTTTCTCGCCTTTCATGTCATTGCGAGCGAGTGAAACGAGCGAAGCAATCTATAGAGATTGCTTCGGGCTACGCCCTCGCAATGACGTTGCATCACTTCGAAGCCGTTTCCTTTATCAAGTGATTTGCAATGATACTACGTTGTATCTGATTAGTGCCTTCATATATCTGCGTAATCTTTGCGTCGCGCATATATTTCTCAATAGGATAATCTCTCATGTAGCCGTAACCGCCAAATAACTGCACACAGTCTACAGTCACCTTCATTGCGACATCAGAAGCAAAAAGTTTTGCCATGGCAGAATCTTTTGAAACCTTTGTATTACCACTATCGAGCATACGGGCGCATGCATACACCAGCGCCCTTGCTGCCTCTATCTCAGTAGCCATATCAGCCAGCATAAACTGCAGGCCCTGAAAACTAGATATACTCTTCCCGAACTGCTTTCTTTCTTTCATATATTGAACTGTCAGGTCAAGCGCGCCCTGGGCTATCCCAACTGCCTGGCTAGCTACCCCAGGCCTTGACTGGTCAAATGTTTTCATTGCAACAATAAATCCCATGCCTTCCTTCGCAAGCAGATTTTCCTTTGGGATATTGCAATCTGTAAATACGAGCTCTCTTGTAGCAGATGAGCGTATACCCATCTTGTCTTCCTTTTTGCCGAATTCAAAACCCTTCATGCCTTTCTCAACAATAAACGCTGCTGCGCCGCGCGGCCCCTTGGATCTATCTGTAGACGCAATAACCGTATAAACTTCTGCTTCTCCGCCGTTAGTAATCCATTGCTTTGTGCCGTTTAAAACATAATGATCGCCTTTTTTCTCTGCAGTTGTAGCAATAGCGCCTGCGTCGCTTCCAGCGCCTGCTTCAGTCAAACCGAACGCGGCTAATTTTTTCCCTTTAGCTATATCAGGCAGATATTTCTTTTTTTGTTCTTCTGTGCCAAATAAAATTATAGGAAATGTGCCAAGCGCTGTTGCGGCAAAGGCAAGTGAAATGCCGCCGCACGCTTTGGACAATTCTTCAGTCGCGAGCACCAGCTCCATAACTCCTCCGCCTGTTCCGCCATATTTTTCTTCAATATATATGCCGCATAAGTCGCTTGCAGCCATTATCTTCACTATATCCCACGGGAAAATGCCTTCTGCGTCATACTTTGCCGCAACAGGTTTTATCTTTTCCTGCGCAATCTGCCTCGCAATATCCCGTATCATTATCTGTTCTTCGGTCAATAGATAATCCATTCTCTCTCCTTTTCTTTAATGAGCACGTCACTTATGGAGCGAGTGAAACGAGCGAACATAAGTGACTGTGCGAATTAATCCCGCCCTTTTGAATAGCAAGCTGAAACAATCGCTAAAAGGGCGGGATAAGTTCGGACTTATAAGTTACGTCGGACTTCCGTCCCGCCCTTTGTAAACAAAGGGCGGGGCTTCGTCTTCCGTAACTTATGTCCTCACTTATTTTATTTTATACACCAATGTTTTTGCTTTTCCATCCCTTGCTATATTAATGCTTAAAAGCTTGGCGCTTTTATCTGACGCAATATTCTCGTACGCCCTGTATATCCCAAGAAGGCTATTCACGGGGCATCCATTTATGCTCTTGATAATATCGCCTTCTTTTATGCCAAAATTCTCTGTAAGTTTTGCAACAGCTAGATTCTGTATCAGAAACCCTTCTTTATTCACTACTGCTGTTCCAAGATCTGTGTTAAATTTTAAGCTTGGGCCTTCTCCCAGCCTGTATCTCGGTTCAACTCTTTTTATTGCAGAGATAAGCGCCAAGCCTGCATTATGTATTGCAGGTTCAGCGCTCGGCCTATTCAGCGCCCATACATTATCGCCTATTTTCTTTGAATTTATTTTATTAAAAAGTTCTGTTATGATGACATTTTTATCTGCATCCTGATCTCTGGGGCTATTAAAAATCTCCTTTTCCTTATTTGAAAGTTGTTTCACCTGGGAAGAAGCATTATAAGGCTTTTCCAGCACGATCTTTTTCTTTTCCAGGCTTTTTATCGTAAAATCTTCTAACTGATTTTTTGTGAATTTTTTAGGGGGTTTATTATAATTATACTCCAGCACGCTGGATTCAACTGTTTTTTCAAAGATCATCCCAGCTCCTTCTATTGGAATATTTTCTCCAGGCCTTACTATAATGCTGTTCTTTAAGACTACATCCTCTAACACAAGGCTGTCCTTTTTTATATCTAATATCCTGAGAGGATTTGCGGGATTTTTATCAGGAGAAAAGATATCTCCTTTCATGTAAAGCTTTTTGCCTTTATTCTCACTCCCAATAACCGCATACCATGAAGATTTACTATCTTTAACAGCGCCGACTGTATCAGCAAAAACAGGCCGGGTAAAAATTATTATAAATATAGATAATATAACAATTAGATATTTAAACATGGTAGATAGATTATATTATTATCCCTGATGCGTCAAGATAATTATTTAAAAAGTATGCGTAAAATTCACATCATGTCGTTGCGAGGAGAGCTTTAGATGCCGACATCCGAAGCAATCGCATGTGAGAAAGTACAGAGAGCCTGCTTTCATGCGATTGCTTCATAGGCCACTTTTAATAGCCACCTCGCAATGACAACAGAATTATGTGCACTGCTCATTTATTCATACCTCACAACTACATTAAAATCTGCCTGATCCTTATTTAATGCCTTTGGAAAACGAATGAATGGCGATGCCTTTTTTACGATTTTTACAGCGCTTCTCACAAGCCTGAGGTCAGGCTGATTAAGCACTATAGGCCCTCTTATTAAAAATCCTTCTTTATCCAGCGTAAACTTTAGTTCCACCTCTCCATTTATCCCGCTAACATCCTTATCCTGTTTTGCCAAATCATTGATTTCCTGGCCTATATTTAAATAGTATTCTTCATAAGGCGTCCTATTAGTAACTGGCGATTTTCCGGCGCTGTCTTCCAGCCCCTCGCTGCCACCTGAACCTAAAATAGGCGCCCATTTTTGTTTTGGTTGTCCTTTTTTCTTAGCTGCAACTTCTTTAGTGGATGTCTTTGGTTTTGGCTGTTTTTCTTTTTTCTCAGGCGTTCGTTTAGATAACTTAATCTCCGGCTCTTTCGGTTCTTCTATCTTTATCTCCTCTACCTTTTTATCCCAGTCAGCTATATATTTCTGCGCCTCTTCTGTAGTCTTGTCTCCCTCAATAATATGCGGGGTTAAAAATATTACAAGCTCTGTTTTTTCTTTGCTTTTCCCTTTAACAGAGAAAAGCTTTTCTATTAAAGGTATACTTCCCAGGAAAGGAACTCTTTCTTTATAATCTACAAGAGTATCTTTCATTAAACCGCCTATTATAATTGTCGTATTATCCTTAACCATCACGCTAGTCTCTGCTTCAGATGTAGTAACATAAGGAACAATAGTCCTTGTAGAGCCATCTGGATTTTTTAACTGGACAGTTTTTGTAGCATCAGCATTGCTAACCTCGGGTTTTATCTTTAATGTAATAAAACCTTGCCTATTAATAGTAGGGATAACTCCTAATCTTACACCCACATCTACAAATTCAATATGATCTGTGGTATGGTATGTGCCGCCAGATGTAGTTGTAACCTCGCTTGAAACATATACTTCCTTAGCGCCAACTAAAATCTTTGCTTCTTGATTATTTATAACTGTAATCCTTGGCCTTGATAGGACATTTGTTTCCCCATATGTTTTTAATAAGCTCATCACTGCTGTAGTATTACCTCCTGTTGTAGCTATTGTAAGCTTGCTCGGCGTAGTATTTGACAAACCCGTACTAAGCACAGTATCGCCTGTTAATTTAATATCCCCTAACTTAGCGACATTTGCCCAATCTATGCCATAACTGAATTTATCTGAAAGAGTAACTTGCACAATGTTGGCATCTATCAGGACCTGCCTTGTTTTTTCGTCAAAGGCTTCTACTATGCGCCTGACATCTTCTATCTTCTGAGAAGTATCTTTAACTATTAACTTATTTGTCCTTTCATCAAATTTTACGCTCCCAATGCCTTTGGAAAGCGCTTCAATTATCTTATCTTTTAATAATTCTGCTTTGGCATAATCAAGAGAAAAAACTTCTGTAATCAAAAGGACATCCATTTCTGAAATAACTTTCTTCATCTTTTCTATGCTTTCAGGCAAATCTATAAGGACAATAGTATTGGATATTTCATCTGAAATAATCTTGCCCGTATTTGTCTTCATTTGAACTATTGCATTATTAACCTGCTGCGCGTTTGCATAATTAAGCTTAATTATCTCTGTTTTAGTCTTATCATTAAATCTTTTTCCATATATTATTTCATAATCCCTGTCATTCATGATTCTTATAAGACTGCCACTTTTTTCATAGGCTAAATTATTCGTAGCAACAATTGTATCAAGAGCATCCATAACATTTACATCTTTTATATATAACATAACTGTTCCTTTTACAGCAGTATCAGCAACTATGTTGAGTCCGCTTTTTTGCGCCAATATCTTCAGGACATCTCTTATATCCATACCTTTAAGATCTAGAGATATCAATTCTGCATCATCTTGCGCAGAGATAGCTAAATATATATTTGAAAAAATAGAAATCAACAATATTGACAAGCCTATAAAGATTATTTTTTTCATTTTTTTTACCCTCTCATATGCTTAATTCTATCTTTTCGCCTTTATAATCTAATATCACAGCATTATTTTTTATCTCATAGACCTTTAATTCACCAAGATTATCGCCTTTATAAAGAAAAAATGTCTTCTTGAGATTCTTGTCTTCTATTATAGCCTGGTTATTATCTCCTGTAACAATGCCCAATAGATTTAAATTCGCCCTAATATCTTGTATGGGTACCATATTTCTATGCGGTTCTTTAACCATATCCACGTCTTCCTGAATATCTTCTTTAACAGGCTGCACTTCACTTTCCTTTATTAGAACATTCTGCGGAATTTCAGGGTTCTTATTTTTAAAAATAAACATATCTAATAAAAAAACAGTGAATATCACGATAATTACAGCTATTAATATAATATTTATCTTTGTAAATATTTTAAGGTCTTTATTTAACTTGAATTTATGCTGGCTTTTTCTTATAAGATTTAAAAGCTTCCCTTCGGGAGTAAGTTCAATCATGATATAAAAATCACCTTTCTGTCCTTTTCTATTGCCTCATTTACCAGGCCTTCTTCTACAATCCTTCTATCTTTCATTACAAGCTCTTCCAGCAGGTTATGGCACAGGCTAGCGATCTTGCGTGGATAACCCTGAGTATATTGGTATATTATGAGCATTGCCTTTTCTGTGAATATCTCTTTACCTGATATGGCGCCTGAGCGTTTAAGCCTGAATTCTATCATATTTTTAGTTTCATTATAATCCAAAGGATTTAGTATATATTTTAAACTAATTCTATCTGAAAAATTATTTATGCGCTGCAATTTAGGCAGAAGTTCCATCTGGCCCATGATAACAAGCTGCAAAAGCTTATATTCATTGGTCTCGTAGTTTAAAAGTGTACGCAAAAGTTCTAATGTAGCTAAACTCATCTTCTGTCCTTCGTCTATAATAAGAGATATTATATGGCTTTCATTAACACATTTCTTAAATAAAAACCTTTCTATTGCCTCTTTATAATCCATAGTAGAGCGAAACGAACCCTTTATTCCGAAAAGTTTAGCGAGGATTGTTACAAATTGAAATTCAGAATCATAGGTAGGGTCCAATATCATATAAGTTATGGCTCCATTGGTAAAGTGCAGCTCCTGTATAAGGGCCCTGGCAAGCGTCGTTTTGCCAATTCCAATGTCTCCTAAAATAACGCTAAGCCCCCTCTTTAATCTAATAGCTATTTCAAGCCTTTGCATTGCCTGCTTATGTGAAACAGATGGATAAAAGAAATATGGGTCAGGGCTTGTTGAAAACGGCTCTTTATTTAAGTTTAGCACGCTATAGTATGACATATGCAATTTCTTCTAGGCTTACGGAGTTTACCCCGAGCGAAGTCGAGAGGTTCGCTCGAAGAATAACGGTTATTGTTCGAGCGATCCGCCAACGGTTCTTTGGCGGGGAGTCGAGAACTCCAACAATTCTTTTATTTCAGCTATAGATTTATTCTCCCGTCTTAATTCCCGTATTTTTTTCAATCTCTCAATAGTGCTATCATCAAAATACCTAAAACTAGTCTCAGGACTTCTACCGACTTCTTTAATAAGCCCTATATTCAGATAATATTTAAGCGTATAAACTGTCTGCCCGCTCATTCTCGCCAAGTCTTTTATCAAATATACCTTTTCCAATGTATAGTCACCTCTGAATTTCGCCCCCGCCACTTTGCTTCGCAAAGTGAAACAGCGGAGACGAAATTGGCTAAGGAATTAATCCCAAAATTTGCATTAGCAACTTGAACTCAACGGGTTAATCTCACAGCTATCTATGTAGACAGCAATAGCTTACTCTCCACTCAGAGAGTAAGTATATACTATGATATTGAATATGTCAATAGGTAATCTTGGAGAGGATTATTGTGCCTTTTAAAAGATGGGGATTGTCTAGGCCTCTTCTAAAATCAAATTTTTTAATAGCTACAAAACATGGCAGTTTACTAATGCCAGATAAAAATTCAATAATTTCAGGGAACCGGCCTTCTATTTGAAGCTCAATAAAGTATTCCTGGTAAAAATCCCTATCTGTAATTTGTCCTGGTTTTATATTGCTGGTTTTTATGTTCAAAGAATCCGCTAATTTTTCTATATAATTTAGCACCCTTGAGCTGTTTTTGTAAGCTTTTGCATAATTATTATATTCTGATATTATAGAATTTCTATTTTCTAATAATCTTATTTCTTTATTAAATTTAGCCCTTTTTGCAATTATCTCGCTATCCGCCGCCTCCCATCTTTTAAACAGATGCACAAATATAAAATTATATAGCATGCCCATTATAATAACGCTTATAGTTATTACAACAATATATTTTTCTCTTTTTGATAATTTTATATGAATTAATCTATCTGGCATAATATGTTAAAATCAGTAACTTCCTGATTCTGCACTACTTTTTTCGTAGTGTATTTTACTTCTACCTTTTTAAAATACTTTGATTTTTCTAGCCTCTTTACGAAATCAAAAACTCCTGACGCGCTGCTTACAGTGCCTTTGTATGAAAAATCATAGCGGCCGTCGTATTCCAGCCGGTATAAGAAAATATCTGAAGGTGTTAAATCATAAGACCCTTTTAAAATTTTTATAATAAAATCGCCCTTTTCTTTTTGAGATTTTAAAATCTCGATTTTTCTAAGAAAATCCCTCAGCTGATCAATGTCATATTGAATTGAGCTTATCTGTTTAGAAAGCAAGTTTAAAGTTTTATCTTTTTCGTGTAATTTAAAAATTAATAGGGATAATAAGGCTAATATAGCTGTTAGTATAAGGCAGGATGTTAACCATAATTCTTTTTTATTCTCTTTATTTGCCATCTTGTCATTGTATTCTTTTGGCAAAAAGCTTATATATAAAGGAATATCAAGGCTAATCAAATCATCGCTATATTCATAAAAATTTACCGGCATCTTAAAATAATCTTCTATTTGAAGTTTCATATCCTTGACATCTATTTCTTTAGAATAGATGACATTAACATCATTTATCGCGTTATTGGCCTTATCTCTATTATAAAATAGCATTGAGTTGGCTAGTTCTTTCATAAGATCTGTCCTGTTTTTAATAGAGCGCGAAAAAATAAGCTTGGTATTATCTGTAATAATAATCTCCACATATTCTTTTTTAATACTTATAACTAAACTTACCTTATTAGATTTCGCGATATCCTTTTGTAATAAAAATGAATACAATAATTCTGTTTCAAGCCTTATGCCCTCTATTTCATCCTTAGCCTGCTGCATCATATTTTCTATAATTTCTTTTTTTACAATAGCTAACATTATATACGAGAACCCTTTTTTGTAAGAGCCAAGATTTCTATAACTAATTATAATCTCATCTTTTGAATACGGCGTTTCTTTAAAGGCCTGGAACTCAACCATATTCTTTACCTCAGAAGCATCAGTTGATGGAAGCTCTATGAATCTCAATAAAACAAGGTGCCTTGGAATAATTAAAATATTTCTTTTGGTGTCCAAATTAACCCCTCGCCGCATATCATCCAGAATTATAGCGGCTCGGGATAAGTTCGCCCCCACCGTTTTGATTCGCTTTGCGAATGCAAAACGAATCAGTGGGGGCTCACTTATCCTCTTTCCAGTAATAAATCTTGCCCGCCCTATCTGTTATACTGGTAATTTTCTTGATTATTTTTTTGTCTTCAGAAAAAGACGCCTCTGCCCATATTCTAAAAAAATTGGACTTGACGCTAAATAAACTTTGGTAATTAACAATATTTTCTGGCGTTACTCCAAAGCCTGAAAAAACCAAACTAAAATTATCATCTGTAAAGATGCCATCGTCCTCTGTGCCTTCTTTGGCGTCAGGGCCTTTTCTATATGCCAGTATTTTATCTATTATCTGTACATCATTTCCAAGAATAATATCTAGCATTTCTTCGCCTGCTGTATTTATATTCGCTTTTGCATCATTGCCTCTATAAATTGTAACATAATCTTTTATCTTTGAATAAATCTCAGAGGTCATGCCTTCTACTAAAAATAATTCCTCCATAAATTCAAAACCTTTATCGCCTTTTTTAACTTTATAGTCTAAAACACGCTGGCTAATAGTTTCATCCATGCCTAATCTAATCAGATATTCCTTTTGTAAGATTGGGCTATTCAGATTTAACCTGCTTTCTTCATCTAATGCGCCATAGAAAACCGTACCCCCTCCAAATTTAAATTCCTTTGGGTTATCATTCGTTCTACGCCAATCTTCGTTCAAACTATCATAAGCATTTGTATCTTTATTAAGCTCTGCTATCATCTTCATGACCCCTGCTTTTGCTAGATATAATGCCTTTATATTTTCAGATTCATGTTTTGCAAGCGCTATATCTGTAGAAGCGCGGCTTGATACAATTACAGCCCATATTGAAAGTATTATTAAAATCCATAAAGTAACTATTAGTATGCTGCCTTTTTCTTTTGTCATTTTGCCCCTAATGCTCCCTGCATAAGAAAAATGGTCTTATTGTAAATCTCGCCTCCATCATCTATTTGAAAAAAAATCCTAACCCCAGAAGGAAGCGTTTTCTGATCTTCTCCCCATGCCTCCTGCCATTCATAACCTTTAGAAGGGCCGCTTGATTTATATGCATATTTAAACTTAATGGATATTGCGGAGAATACGTCGGTTATCTCTTCTTTTTCATCCTGAGGATTATCAGTATAAATTTTCGCCTTCCTTATAAGCCTAAAAAAATCTTTATTTTTATCTTTCTCTATATAATAAGTGACTATGTAGATTTTTTCTACATCTTCTTTAAAGACAACTGATGGAAAAACAATTTCTGAGGATGTGCCACTAAAGGGTATTTCAGAAAAAAAGAAAGAATTTTTAAGCTCTTTATCTATTTTAGCAAGCTTTGTCCTGATTTTTTGAGTTCCCTCATCTGCGGATGACCTTTTATATGCCTGTAGCCCTATATTAAAAGCGCTATATATCGAAGCAGCTATTATAGCTAATATTGAAATCGAAACTATAAGCTCTATAAAGGTAAACCCCGTTACAAATTTTCTATGACGACCTATCAACCTATCAGAATCCTTTAAAATTTGTAATGGGGTAAAACCACTTTTTCTCATAAGTATGTAAAAATAGGCACATCGTGTTCTTTATTTCTTTCATACCACATTACTTTTAGGGAAATTTCATTAAGGCCAGCTTCTTCTAATTTTGCCACATTTAATTCCCATGAAAACTTATCATTAAAATCATTAAATGAGCCTTTCGAAAAACCCTCTTTCTTGTCGCTATTATAAACCTCGAATGCCTTGTCCTCTAAGAAAAGGCATGCTTTAAAATAATCGTCTGAATATTCTATCGCCCTTAAAGATTGGATAAACGAATTCAATATTAATATCAAACCGACGGACATTATTAAAACGCTTATTAATAACTCAACAAACAAAAACCCGCTACTTCTTTTCTTCCCAATTAGTGATATCATCGCTGCCGCCTTCTGCGCCATCGGACCCATAAGAGTAAAGATCATAATCAGGATTATGTTCCCCTGGCGAACGATACGCATATTTTTTGCCCCATGGATCTACAGGTTCTTTTTTAAGATATGGGCCTTTCCAGTTCGAAGCTGACCCAGGCTTTGTTCTCAATGCGGATAAGCCTTCTTCAGTAGTAGGGTATTTCCCGTTATCAAGCTCAAAAAGATCAAGCGCTACTGAAATATTAGAGCGTATATCTGCTTTTGCCGCAGCTATCCTTGCTTCTTCCGAGCGGCCTGCAAGCCGAGGTACTACCATTGAAACTAAAACACCGATAATAATAACGACTAGCATAAGTTCAATTAACGTGAAACCATTTTTATTTCTCATGTTAAAACCTCCATAAATTAAGCTGTAAGTTATAAGCTTTAAGCTGTAAGAAAAGCTTGAAATTTTATTTTTTGTTTATAGCTTAAAACTTACGGCTTATCGCTTACAGCTATATTAATGCGCTGTAAGCGATATCTGAAATATCGGTAAAAGCATTGCAATAACAATAAAACCCACCACCAATCCGATTGCCAAAATAAAAATAGGTTCCAGAAGAGATGTAATTACTTTAACAATCCTATCCAGCTCAACTTCATATGTATGAGCAATGTTTAATAACATCCTGTCTAAAAAACCGCCTTGTTCGCCCACCGCAGTCATGTTAGATATAAGTATTGGAAAATTTTTTCTTTTCTTTATAGCCAGCGCTAAAGTAGAACCTGCCTTAACATCATCATGAATGAAATCCAAATCTTCTTTTATAATCCTATTTTCTATTATCCCGGATGTTATTTTTAAAGAGCTTAACATCGGCACTCCGTTCTTAAGAAGCGCTGAAAGCATTCTTGTAAATCTTGCCAGTTCTGCGTGTTTAACCATGTTTCCAAAAACTGGAAGTTTTAATTTTAACCTGTCTATATTCATTTTTACAACTGGCTGCTGCATAGCGCTTTTTAGCAGCAACGCGCTGGCGCCTATAAAAACAATTATCAAAACCCAGTAGCGCTTAATAAAATCGCTCAGGCCTATTAAAATCCTGGTTGCTAATGGCAGGGTTTGGCCCATATCAGTAAGCATATTAACTAATCTCGGCGCCACAAATGTTATTAAAATAAATATTGTTAAGGCCCCTACAATGCCCATTAATATAGGATAAGATAAAGCTGCCATAATCTTGGCTTTCATATCTTCTTCTTTGTCTAAAAAATCAGCTATATTCCCAAGCACTTCATTGAGCAAGCTCCCTGCCTCGCCTGACTTAACAAGATTCACATACACATCTGAAAAAACATTTGGATATTTTTTTAAAGAACCTGAAAAAGAGTTCCCGTCTTTTATGCTATCCTTCATGCCCCTTATAACTAATCTTAACTGAGCATTTTCTGTCTGATTCTCTATTACATTTAATGAGTTATAAAGCGCTAAACCTGAATTTAAAAGTTCCGAAAGCTGCCTTGTAAAAGCGGCTATTTCTTTTGCCCTGATTCTTTGAACCCTGAACTCTGAACCTTGAGCTGTTTCTTTTTTGATCCATATAGGATAATAACCTGACTGCATTAATTTATTTGCAGCCATTTGCTCTGAATCTGCTTCAATATTTCCTTCTATGGTTTTATCAGGCCCTGTTTTTGCTTTATATAGAAATTTAGCCATAAATATTCTTCGAGCGGACATAGCTGGCATAAAATGTAAGCTCAGTCGAGAAGTTCTCGACTGGGCTTTGTCAATTAGTCACCCTGTCCGCTCGAACAGTATAGTATCCTATCAATCTTCTTCTGTTACCCTTATTACTTCATTAATAGTGGTTAAGCCCTTTTTTATCTTTTCCCAGCCATCCATGCGAAGTGTATGCATGCCGAATTCCAAGGCCTTCTTTTTTATTTGATCAGATGAAGCGCGTTTTAAAACTAAATCCCTAATGCCTTCATCCATAAGCAAGAATTCATATATGGCTGTTCGGCCTTTATACCCTGTAAATTTACAAGAATCGCAACCCTTGCCTTCATATACAGATATGTTATCTGTATTATTTTCTATTCCAAACTCGGCTAATATATTTTTATCTATCTTTTTCTCAATTTTACAGCCAGGGCAAATAATTCGGACAAGGCGCTGCGCAATAAAACATTCTACAGAACTTGCCACAAGAAACGGCTCTATACCCATATCAAGAAGCCTTGTAATTCCACCTGCGGCATCATTAGTATGTAAAGTGCTAAATACAAGATGCCCTGTAAGCGCAACTCTTATAGTTATCTCGGCTGTTTCAAAATCCCTTACCTCCCCAACCATCATAATATCAGGGTCATGCCTGAGCATAGAACGAAGGCCTGTTGAAAAACTCAATCCAATCCTTGGATGAACTTGAAGCTGGGTTATACCTTTCATCTGATATTCTATAGGGTCCTCTATCGTAATAATCTTTCTATCTTTATTATTTATCTTGGATAAACACGCATAAAGAGTAGTGCTTTTCCCGCTGCCTGTAGGCCCTGTAACAAAAATAATGCCATGCGGCTTTTTTATAAGTTTTTCTAAAATATCAAGGTCAGGCCGCAGCAGCCCCAATTTTTCTAAACTATACAACATACTGCCGCTCAAAATTCTGATATCAACGCTCTCTCCAAATTGGGTTGGCAGTATTGATATTCTAAGGTCTATTTCATTAGCGCCTACTCTGATCTTTACCCTTCCATCTTGAGGAAGCCGCCGCTCTGCAATATCCAGATTAGACATAATCTTTATCCTGGAAACAACAGCAGATTGAAAATATTTTATACCCTCTGGCACAGGAATGTCATAAAGCACCCCGTCTATCCTATATCTAGTCTTAAGTTCGCCTTCATAAGGCTCCAAATGTATATCTGTAGCATTATCCTTAACCGCCTGAAGCAAGATCTGATTTACAAATTTAATTATAGACGCATCCTCTGCCATTTCATCTATTGTCTCTGTTTTTGTCTCAGGCATTACCATGTCCCTATCGCTTGTATCTATAATCTCTTCTATTGTTTCAGCGCCTAGCCCATAATATTTTCTAATAGCTTCGGATATATCAGATTCAGCTGCCAAAACTAAAATCACATTAAACCCGGAAAACAGCCTAATATCATCAAGCGTCCTCACATCTAATGGGTCCCTTGTCGCAATAGTCAGGGTATCTTCTTCTAATTTTACTGGCATGACTTTATAGTGGCAGGTAAATTTGGCAGGAAGTTTTTCAAAAATCTTTGCGTCTATTTGAAGCTCTTTTAATTTAATATATGGGATATTTAACTGCTTGGAAAGCGCGCTATATAAATCATTTTCCTTTATAAAACCAAGCTTTATTAATGACGCGCCTAAAAATTCCCCTGTTTTTCTGTGCTCATTCAAGCCAACTTCCAGCTGCTCTTTGGTAATCAGTTTTTTCTGGATTAATATCTCGCCCAAAAGACTTGTCTTTTTATCAGGCATGCAAAAATTCTATCATAAAATGCATACCATGACAATATAAATACTATATTCTGTGCTATCGGTAGCCGCAGGCTTTAGCCTGCGATATGTTACGCAACCTAAACCCCGTTAGATGTTTACTATCTAACGGGGTAAAGGTTGCGACTACCATGCCTATTTTATTTTTGGATAAACTATTATAATAGTAAATGAGGTTTTGGCAGCGCCTTGATTATCAGTTACGGTAAGTTTTGCTATATAAACCTTGGGCCTTTTAGTGGCATTTACATAAACATGTTGAGGATTTATCTCTTTAGAAATAGCCTTATCTCCAAAATTCCATAAATAATCTACTATTGTTCCGTCAGGGTCATAAGACTTATCGCCTTTAAACTGGACAGAAAGCGGAGATCTTCCATATTTAGGGCTTGCTCCAATAATAGCAACAGGCGGCACGAATTTAACCCTCGCAACTCTAGTATAAAAATTATTTTTCTCATTAGATTCTGGAACTTCATTGTTAGTGTCAGCAACAAACCTTAAAATGTGATTACCTACTGAAAGTATCCATTCAAAATAAACACTCGGGTCATTAGACACTTCACCTGCAGCCAGTTTATCATGGCTGGCATATTTGACCTCTTTGCCATCTAAGAACCACTTTATCTTAAAACCTTTTGCAGTAACATTGCTCTGGTTTTTAAGAATAGCCTTACAGGTAACTGGCTTTTTTGGCTGTGGGATAACTTCCTGTTCTGTCCCTGGCGTATAGAACTTAATGTTACTAACTGCGAGATCAGGCGCGAAAGATGCCTTTACATAAACCCCTGCGCGCTGGACATCATGCTGAAATAGCGGCCATGGCGTATTTTCTATCTTATTTTCACCATTTGTATCCCATGCCAAGATCATGCCATTAGCAGTAACTGCAGTAAGTTCTAATTTTCCATCGCCATCAATATCCCCTACTGCAGGAGATGCCCAGAACAAATATGGCGCATATCTTGACAGATTCTCAATCTGCCTGCCTTTATCATCAAATACAACAATAGCCCCTTCTCCTGTCTGCCACAATCCTGCTGCGATAATTATTTCCATGCGGCTGTCTGTATTAATATTTGCTACAATGGGCGTAGAATAAAGCGGCGCTCCGTCTGTTCTGTTTCCTTTCCAAATAATCTCTCCATTTTTCCCAAGGACATAAATAACGCCATAGCGAGGCCAAGGAAAAAACGGATTAGTAAAATCTATTATATTTACCGAAACAATTACCTCAGGATATCCATCCATATTAATATCAGCTAAAGAAATGCCTGCTATTTGCTCTTTATTGTCCAGTCTTTTAGGCCAGCCAGCCACAATCTCGCCATTATGATGATATGCATATACTACGGGCGTCCCTGTATAATCTGCTTCTAGCGCGCTGCTTCCTATTATAATCTCTAGATCATTATCTCCGTCTATATCTCCCATAACAGGAGAGCAAACAACAGACTCATTAAGTTCCTTAGGCCAGCCACTGGCAATTCTACCGTCATGATGAAACACAAAAATTCTTTTAATCCCCTCGTAACAAAGGCCATCTATATACACAATTTCCATATCCCCATCATTATCAATATCTCCAACTGAAAGCGTAAAACTCATCCCAGCTCCAGAATTAGCTAAATCTGTCTTTGGCCAACCAGCAATATATGTCCCGTCTTTTTTTAAAACATGAAGTGTCCTATCAGTCCCTGCTATTATTATTTCCAATTCTTTATCCTTATCTATATCTGCTATGACAGGAGCAGGAATTTGCGAAAAACCGCTAAAACTTGGATATTCAGGCTGAACTCTTATAGGCCATCCACGTAAAGGAATTCCATCTTTATTAAATATATAAACATATCTAAGGCCATGTATTATTATTTCTAAATTTCCATCATTATCCAAATCAGCTGCTGCTGGACTGCTAATACCAATGTTCTCAAGAGAGTCAGAAATTACAACAGGCCAACCTTTTTTATAAGTTCCATCTTCATTTAAAACATATATTTTATTAGAAGTATCATTAATTACAAGTTCTTTCCTGCCATCCTTGTCAATATCAACAATTAATGGCGAAGACTTTAATGTAGACTGACCATCTGACTCCATAATAAATGGCCATCCTGGATGCAAGTCCTTGTCTGCCTCAACCAAAATACTTACCACATCCCTGAATCTGCGGCCTTTTGTATCAGTAACAGTAAGAGATAAATAATACGTGCCAAAAAAAGTAGAAGGAGGTATAGTTACATTCCCCAATATACTGTCTTTTATAGGGTTATATGAAGTAGGCCCTGCCTGAACCCAACTGTCATTAGCTTTTTTATATTCCAGTTTATAACTCTGGAAGCTTGTTCCATAGGCGCTGCCTTTTATCTGAATAACTCCTCCTTTTTTAAATTCATTTTCCTTTGGCGAAGTTATCCTGGCAGAACAGTAAGAATCCATGCTTAACGCGCTGTAAGCATTTATTCTTCCGTTACCTGAATCTTTATCCCATCCTGCCTGTCCAATGTCATCTGCAGAGGATCTTAAAACCTGCCTGACAGCCTCATTGCTAAATTCAGGATGCTTAGATATTATTAAAGCAGCTAGCCCTACCACATGCGGGCAAGCCATAGAAGTTCCTCGGCTGCGATAATAATTGTCAGCTACAATGCATAAGCCGTCTCTATACATATCTGTGCCATTGGCGCGTAAAGAAAGTATATTCCTTCCTATATGGCCCGTGGCTCCACTATCTCCTCCAGGCCCAGCTACATCTATCTTTCCCCAGTTTGAAAAATCTGATTTTAGGTCATTATGGCTGCTGGAAGAAACGCTGATAACATTGAAAAAACCTGCTGGCGAATAATCTCCAGCATATCTATTGGAATTGCCTGCTGCTGCCACCACAACACAGCCTTTAGAATAAGCGTAATCCACTGCTTCTTCTAACATTCTTGACAGGCCTCGTCCTTCCCATGAATTATTAATTACATCTGCGCCATTATTAGTAGAATAGATAAGGCATTTTGCAAGATCCGAATCCCAGCCGCTTCCATCATCGCCCAGGCCTTTTACTGCCATTACCTTAGCCTCTGGCGCAATACCAACAATACCTTTATAATTATTGCCTATACCAGCAATTGTGCCTGCTACATGAGTCCCATGGCCATGGCCATCCATAGGATTATTGTCATTGTAGGAAAAATCATAGCCTCTCACATCATCAATATAACCATTCTTGTCATCATCTATATTATTATCTGAGATTTCTCCTGGATTAATCCAAATATTACCTGCAATATCTTCATGATTATAGTCTATGCCAGTATCTATTACTGCTACGATAACTCCTTTGCCTTTACTTATATCCCATGCTTTTTCACATTGAATCTTTTTCAGGCCCCATAAATCATCATAGCCCTGTCCCCATGAATTATTTGAAGAATAATACGGGTCATTTGGAACCATCTGGGCTTTTGCTTTATAGTTTGGTTCAGCGTATTCTACTGCTGGATTATTAGCATAATCCTTAGCCATTAAAGGTATATTTGCATCCTGGCCAGCATCTAAAAGATAAATATTTTCCAGATTTGGGGCAGTAGTTCCTTCAGGAGCTCTTTTCTGCCTCTCTTCTAACTTAGCAATAAGTTCTTCCTGGGCTTTTATTTGTTCCTGAAGGCCTTGTTTTTCTTTCTCAAGTTTGGCAACATAATCTTTGTATTCTTTGGAATCCTTATCTAACTGCCAATACCATCCTTGATGTTCTGCAGTTAAGCTGGCTAATTTGTCCTTCATCTGCTTAAGGCTGTCTTTGGGATTAGAGGTATCTTGGAAAACTTTTTCTGCGGAATTCACATTATATTTGGTATTTAAGCCCTTTATGTCTTGCAGAGTCTGGCCTTGCTTGAGCTTGACAATCAACTCGCCTGGGGCATATTCAGGAGGTTTGGGATTAGCATTATCAGGCGGCCTTATTATAGGATTTAATAGATTATCCTGTGTTGTATTTTTTTCTGCATCATCTACTAAAGGAAAGATGGCATTTGTGGTGAATAAATCAACAGAACATATAATAAAAATTATAATTATAAACTTTTTCATGATTTTAGTATTTTAAAAAGTATTTATTATCTGTTGTTATTATACACTATCGGTATCCATAAACCGGAAAAGCAGCCGCGCCAATTATCACAAAATCAACCTTATGTTCTTTTAATAATCTCAAAAGGCTTTCTGTGCCCATGCCTCTCCAGAAGTTTGACTATCTCTTTTGTCTTTTTAAACATCATCTCAAATCTTTTTTTTACCGAAAGTGACCTGAGATATTTTAATTCAAAATCTATCTCTTTTTCCGTATTATGCCGGGCTAATTTTAATATACTTCTCATATCACTCTTTTTGCGTAAATATAATATACACTATTTATCACCCCTTATCAAGATGTAAATCAATAACAGATATTAGGCTAATTTTTTAACGATTAATGTGGCATTATGGCCGCCGAAGCCAAGGGAATTAGAAAGGCAGGTATTGACCTTTAACTGGCGCGCTTTGTTAGGCACATAGTCAAGATCGCAATCTGGGTCTTGGGTTTCGTAGTTTATTGTAGGAGGAATAACGCCTCTTTCTATGGAAAGGCAGCAGATAACAAATTCTACTGCTCCTGCTGCGCCTAATTGATGGCCTAGCATTGATTTTGTAGATGAGATAGGAACCTTTTTCGCAAAATTTCCAAATACTTTCTTTATAGCAAGAGTTTCTATCTTATCATTAAGTGGAGTAGATGTTCCATGGGCATTTATATAGGATATCTCTTCGGGTTTCAAATTAGCGTCCTTCAACGCATTCAGCATGCATCTGGCAGGCCCTTCTGCTTTAGGATCAGGCGCTGTCATATGATATGCGTCTCCGGTCATGCCATATCCTACTGCTTCGCCATATATCTTGGCGTTTCTTTTCTTAGCGTGCTTCAATTCTTCTAAGATTACAATGCCGCATCCTTCTGACATTACAAAGCCATCTCTATCTTTATCAAAAGGCCTGGAAGCTCTTTCTGGATCGTTATTTCTAGTAGAAAGAGCTTTTAATGCGCAAAAACCTCCTATGCCAAGCGTAGTAATACAGCTCTCTGTTCCGCCTGCTATCATTATATCTGCGTCGCCATATTGGATAATTCTCATTGCTTCGCCTATAGCGTGAGAACCAGACGCGCACGCTGTTGTAGTGCATAGATTCGGGCCTTTAACACCTATCATGATAGATATATGGCCTGCTGCCATGTTCACTATAAGCATTGGGATAAGAAACGGAGTTATGCGAGAAGGCCCTTTTTCAAGTATTACTTTATGCTCTTCCTCTATTATTCTCAGGCTTCCTATTCCTGAACCCACTATAATGCCTATTCTATAAGGATCTTCCTTTGATACATCAATGCCTGAATCATCGATAGCATTTTTCGCAGCAGTTACGCCAAACTGTACAAATTTCTCCATTCTTCTGAGGTTTTTAACGGAAATAAAAGGGTGCGGCGCAAAATCCTTAATCTCTCCTGCAATGCGGGATTCATATTGGCTAGCATCAAAATAAGTCAAGGGCGCTATACCGCTCTTTCCTTTTATGAGGTTAGCCCAGAAAGCCTCTTTAGCGCATCCTATCGGAGAAATTACACCCAATCCCGTAACAACAACTCTACGTTTCATAAGTGAGGCCATAAGTTACGGAGTGAAACGACGTAACTTATTTGGCCGAAGTTATCCCGCCCTTTTGAATAACAAGCTGAGAAAAATTGCTAAAAGGGCGGGATTAATTCGCCCCTACTGATTCGTTTTGCATTCGCAAAGCGAATCAAAACGGTAGGGGCTCATTAAAAATAAAGGGTCAGAAGAGATATAAAAATAAATTTAATAGCCCTCCTAACCCCTATGTATCCAAAATATTACTTTTTTGTGCCCTTTTCTTCTATATACTTAATAGCGTCGCCTACAGTAGTGATCTTTTCAGCATCTTCATCAGGAATCTCTATAGCAAATTCTTCTTCAAGCGCCATTACAAGCTCTACCGTATCAAGAGAATCTGCGCCAAGATCGTCTATAAAAGACGCTTCCGGAGTCACCTCTTCCTGCTTCACGCCAAGCTGTTCTGCTATTATTGATTTCACTTTCTCAGCAACTGCCATGTCTAATTCCTCCTTGGTATAAATGTTGGTTAAAGGTGTAAAGTTTAAAGTATAAGGTAAAAATCTTTAACTTTTCACCTTTCACTTTTAACTAACTTTTTATTTTTACATCACCATTCCACCGTCTACCTGTATCACCTGGCCTGTTATATATGAAGAGCTTCCGCTCGAAAGAAATAGAGCTAAATCCGCCACATCCTTTGCTTCGCCAAACCTTGCCAGAGGTATCACAGAAAGCATTTTTTTCTGAACTTCCTCAGGCAATCTGGCTGTCATATCTGTCTTTATAAATCCAGGGGCTATTGCATTCACGCATATATTACGCGAAGCCAGCTCTTTTGCCACGCTTTTTGTAAGCCCTATTATGCCTGCCTTTGAAGCTGCGTAATTTGCCTGGCCTGCATTGCCCATTATCCCAATGATCGACGCAAGATTAACTATCTTGCCAAAACGCTGCTTGAGCATAACCTTTGAAACTATCTTTGTGCATAGAAAAGTGCCTTTAAGGTTTACCGCTATTACCTTATCCCACTCTTCTTCTGACATCCTTAAAAGAAGATTGTCTTTTGTTATGCCAGCGTTGTTAATAAGTATATCTATTTTATTGAATTTGTCAAGAATTTTATCCACCATGCCCTGTATTTGGCTTTGTTCAGTAACGTCAACCTTAAAAGCAAGGCTTTCGCGGCCTAAATCCTGGATTTCTTTTGCTGTTTTTTCAGCCTCTTCCAGATTTACATCGCATATGGCAATATTAGCTCCTTCTTTTGCAAAGAGCATTGCTATCTCCTTGCCAATACCTCTCGCCCCTCCTGTTATAATAGCCAGTTTGCCTTCTAAAACTAATTCGCACATAATATTTCCCCTTTACAGTTCTTCTCGACTTTGCTTTCATGATATGTTATCATTATCACTCGAAGAATATTGGATGCTTCTAATATTGTTCGAGCGGACATTATGGCTATACATACGCGCCCAGTCGAGAACTATTCTTTTACAAAGTTAGATTATTTATATCCTCCACAGTTTCTATATTATAAACCTTTAATTCCGGATTTATCCTGCGCAATAATCCTTTAAGCACCTTTCCGGGCCCTATCTCAAAAAACGTATCGCAGCCTTCCTGGCTGATTTTTAGTATAGACTCTTCCCATCTCACAGGGCTGTATAATTGTTTTACAAGATTTTCTTTTATCTCATCAACTGTTTTTTCGTAATCAGCTGTAACGTTACTTACAATAGGTACCATGGGGCTGGAAAATTTTGTTTTACCAAGCTCTTTTTTAAACTCCTTTGCAGCTTCTTTCATAAATGATGAATGAAAAGGCCCGCTTACATTTAATATAATTGCCTTTTTAGCGCCTTTTTGCTCAGCTAGGGCCATGGCTTTTTGGACAGATTCAATTTTACCTGATATAACTATTTGTCCCGGACAATTTAGATTTGCTATTTCGGCCCCTGTCTCTTTACAAATTTCTTTCAGATCTTCTGCGGAAATCCCAAGTATAGACGCCATAGTTCCTGGATTATTCAAAGCCGCTTGTTCCATTAATTCCCCTCTTCGCCTAACTAATCTTACAGCGTCTAAAAATTCCAATGCGCCGCTTGCAACCAGCGCACTATATTCCCCAAGACTCAACCCTGCGCAGCATACTAGCCCCGCCTTCACTGTAGGGACAGCCCATTGTGCTGTCCCTACAGTCTCTAATATCCGCAAAGCTGCGATGCTCGTAACAAGTATCGCGACTTGGCTGTTTGCCGTCTGTGTCAATTTTTCTATCGGGCCTTCAAAACAAAGTTTCTTTAGATCTAATCCCGGTAAATTTTTTTCTACTTGGTCAAATATAGTTTTTGCTTCCGGAGAATTATCATACAGCTTTTTCCCCATTCCCACATACTGCGATCCCTGGCATGGAAAAATAAAACATATTTTATTCATAATTATTTCCTTCTCGACTCGGCCTTCGGCCTCGCTCGAAGAATATAAATATTGTTCGAGTGGACATACTGGCTATGCATGCACGCCCAGTCGAGAACCATCCTTTACCACTTAATCACAACAGCCCCGTAAGTCAATCCTGCTCCAAACGCAACAAGCGCGACATTATCGCCTTTTTTAATCTTATGTTCTTTATCTGCCTCTGCCAGCGCAACAGCTGTTGAAGCCGATGACATATTGCCGTATTTTTCTATATTAAGAAAAATCTTTTCTTCCGGCAAGCCCATCTTTTTTGCAACAGCCATTAATATCCTTATATTTGCCTGATGCGGTATCAATAAATCTATGTCGCTACATAAAAGCCCTGCTTTTGTAATTGCCTTATTCGCAGCATCTGCCATTACCTTTACCGCGATTTTAAATACCTCGTTGCCTTCCATTTTTAAAAAATGAAGCTTAGCCTTAACAGTCTCTTCTGTTGTAGGAATCCTGGAGCCCCCTGCTGGAAGCCTTAAAAGATTACTGCCTGAACCATCGCAGCCTATAAAATAAGAGATAATCCGCCTATCTTTACTCTTTCCTACAACGCATGCGCCTGCTCCGTCTCCGAACAATACGCACGTAGACCGATCTTGCCAGTCAACAAGATTGGTCATCTTTTCTGCGCCTATAACCAGCACATTTTTATAAAACCCTGAATCAACAAATTGTTTCGCAGTAATTATACCGAATATAAAACCTGAACACGCCGCATTTATATCAAATGCGGCTGAGTTACGAGCGCCTATCTTATCCTGTATAATACATGAGGTAGATGGAAATGCCATATCGCCCGTTACTGTAGCAACAATAATCAAATCTATATCTTCAGGCTTTAACCCTGAGTCTTTAATGGCAGCTCTGGCAGCCTCCACTCCAAGGTCGCTCGCAGCAAATTCCTTTGGAGCAATCCTTCTTTCCTTGATCCCAGTCCTTGTCATTATCCATTCATCTGATGTATCGACCATCTTCTCCATGTCTTTATTTGTCAGCTTCATGACTGGTAGATAACAACCTAATCCAAGTATGCCAGCCTGTTCCATCATCGCTCCCTCCTAATAGCAATTGTTTCTATAATATGCTGGTTTATGTTTTTAACTACCTCTTCTCCTGCAACTCGAATAGCGTTTTTTATTGCCTTGGGATTTGATGAACCATGCCCTATTATACAAACGCCATTAACCCCGAGAAGCGGAGCCCCGCCATACTCAGCATAATCCATTTTTTTCTTCATTGATATAAAAGCATTCTTAGCCAGCATAGACCCTACTAAAGATAAGAATCTGCTCTTTAATTCTTTCTTAAGCATTTCTTCAAACGCATAAACAACTGCTTCAGTAACCTTTAAAGCTACATTGCCCACAAGCCCATCACAGACTATTACATCGCAATCGCCAACAAAAAAATCTCTTCCTTCTACATTACCTATAAAATTAAGCCCTGAAGACTCAAGAAGGCTGTAAGCCTCTTTTAAAAAACCTGTGCCTTTTGATTCTTCTTCGCCTACATTTAAAAGCCCGACTTTTGGAGATTTTTTATTAAATATATACTCTGAATAAGCGCTTGCCATGATACCATACTGTAAAAGATGAGATGGTTTAGCGTCTATATTTGCGCCTCCGTCTATCATTACCATAGGCCCTTTAAGAGTAGGCATAATAATGCCTATCCCAGCTCTTTCTATCCCGCTGAGAAGCTTGCATTTAAGCGTTGCAGCGCATACCATTGCGCCGGTGTTACCAGCGCTTACTATAGCATCTGCCTTTTTCTCTTTTGCAAGATTAGACAGGCTGACTATAGACGAATCTTTTTTTCTTCTTACGCTTAAAACAGGCTGCTCATGCATCCCAATGACTTCAGAGGCATGATGTATTGATATATTGGAAGGGATAGGTTTGTATTTTTCGAGCTCTTTTTTTATTAAATCCTGATTTCCCACCAATGTAATCTCGTAACTAAATTCACGAGCTGCTAAAACAGCTCCCTCTACGTCTGAAAACGGGGCATTGTCAGAACCCATGGCGTCTAGCGCTATTTTGATCATCTCTTTAACCTTTAACTTAAAACCTTAAACTTTTAACTACTTTTTCTCTTCTTTTTTCTTCTCTTTAATCTGTATCACCTGCCTGCCTTTGTAATAGCCGCATACGCTGCATACGCGGTGAGGCAGTTTGGGTGATTTGCAATTAGGGCAAATAGACGTGCTCTGCATATGAACTTTCTGAGAACCTCTTCTTTTACCCTGCCTTGAACTTGAATGCCTTCTTTTTGGTAAAGCCATTTAAAACCTCCCAATTTTTGCGAAGCCCCGCTCTTTTGGCGAGTCTTCTTAGTAACCCGTCCAAAAAGGGCGGGACGAAGCTAAATTTAATGTAGAGGCCGATTCTCAATCGGCCCATTATGTTCGCAACCGCATTCTCCTGTATTTAGATTCTGCCCGCAATTAGGGCAAAGCCCTTTGCATTCAGCTTTACAAATAATTTTCACAGGACAATCTAGTATTATCTCCTGCCTTATTTCATCGTCCAGTTCCACTACTTCCGCAGGCCTGACCTCCTGTGCCATGTTAAACTTTTTTCTAAAAATATCTTCAAATTTGCTAAGGCACCTCCCGCATGTGTATTCTACATGCGTTTCCAACACAACATCCACAAAAATCTCGGCGCCGATCTTTGAAACATCCGCCTTTACATTTATAGGTTTAATAAAACTTATACCTTCCATGTTTATTAAAAACGCTTCCGGTTGGATCTTTTCGGATAGTTCTAGCCCGCCTTCTGGTATCTTATCAACATATATCTTCATAATAAATGCGCGATTTTATAGGTGTCGCGAGCAATCATTAATTCTTCGTCCGTAGGGATCACCAGGATCTTCGTCTTTTTTGAAACAACGCCTTTACAGATTTCCTCAATAAGAGCAGGGTTATTCTCTCCTATGCCCCCTGTGAAAATCACCGCATCGCATCCTGACATTACGCCCATATAAGCGCCTATATATTTTTTTATCCTGTAAATAAAAATATCCAACGCCAATTTTGCTTTTTTATTTGCGCTTTTTTCTTTCATCAGTTCGCGCATGTCATTAGTTAACCCGGAAACACCTAAAAGCCCGCTTTTTTTATTTAGAATATCCATAACTGCATTTACATCTATATTTTCTTTTTCCATTATGTAAGGTATGATCGCCGGGTCCAGATCGCCTGAACGCGTACCCATCACAAGGCCTTCCAGAGGAGTAAAACCCATGCTTGTATCAATTGCCTTGCCATTTTTTACAGCAGTTATGCTGCACCCATTCCCAAGATGGCATGTGATAAGCCTAAGTTCATTTAAAGGCTTCTTTAAAAGACATCCTGCCTGTTCAGATACATACCTATGGCTGGTTCCATGAAAACCATATTTACGAATCTTATACTTTTCATAAAACTTATAGGGAATCGCATAAAAATACGCATACTCAGGCATGTTATAATAAAAAGCTGTATCAAATACAGCCACATGAGGGATGCCTGAGAGTATTTTTCTCGATTCATTTATTGTCAATAGGCTTGGTGGATTATGCAGCGGCGCCAGTTCAGTAAAATCCTCTATTGCCTTTATAACATTATCTTCTATCAGAACAGATTTACTAAATCTATCGCCTCCATGCACAACCCTGTGGCCCACAGCATCTATTTTAGTCCCTATTTTATTTAATATAAAGTTAATTGCCTCTTTATGGCCCGGGATCTTTTCTCCTATCCTTTCCACAAGGCCTTTATCTAAAAGCTTTTCAGATTTCTCCTGCACATCAAAAAGCTTATATTTTATTGAAGAGCTTCCGCTATTTAAAACAAGGATTAACATTAGATATGTCGGTTATTGTAGGGACAGAACAATGTTCTGTCCCTACTGAATGTCCTCGCCCTGTGCCCTGACAGCTGTTATCGCAACTGCATCTATAATATCCTGAAAATCACAGCCGCGCGATAGGTCGCTGGCTGGTTTTTGAAGGCCTTGAAGAAGCGGCCCGATAGCGCGCGCTCTTGCGAGGCGCTGAGTTAATTTATACGAAATATTCCCAGCATCTAAATTCGGGAATATAAAAATATTTGCTCTGCCTTTAATTCTGGAATCAGGGTCTTTTCTCTGAGCTACTTCCGGCACTACTGCGCAATCGACCTGTATTTCTCCGTCTATAAGTAAGTCTGGCTCTCTCTCTCTTACAATCCTTGTAGCTTCCTGGACTTTCTGTATACTTTTACCAGAGCCGCCGCTGCCTTTAGTTGAATAACTTAACATCGCAATCTTTGGCTGGTCATCCAGTAGTATCTTTGCCATCCTTGCGCTCGATATTGTAATATCTACCAGCTCGTCTGCAGTTGGATCAGGCACGATGCCTGCATCAGCATATATAAAGATACCGCTAGACCCGAGAGCCTTATCACCCAGTATTAAAAGCGTTGAGCTAGAAACTGTTTTTATATTCTCTGCAGGGCCTATACAATAGATAGCCGCCTTTGCAACATCGCGGGTAGTTATAGAAGCGCCAGCCACAGATCCATCTGCATCTCCGGCGCTAACCATAAGGCTGGCGTAAAAAACAGGATTTCCTGTGATTATTTTTAATGCATCTTCATGGCTGACTTTTTTGTGCTTACGCTTTTCACAATATAGCTCTACGTATTTATCTAAATCTTTTGATTTTTTATTGTCTATTATCTCCAGGCCTTTTAAATCTATCCCTTGT
>MNVP01000059.1 GCA_001871815.1 Candidatus Omnitrophica bacterium CG1_02_40_15 | reverse complement strand
GCAGAACTGAAAAACTTATCGCGGAATTAACGCGGAAGGTAAAAATTATGCAACAAATAATAGGATATATTTTTATTATATTGGGATTAGGATTTGATGTATTTGGATGTATTGGATTGCTAAGGCTTCCTGATGTATATAACAGGCTGCAAGCTACGACCAAATGCGTTACGCTTGGCACCTGTAGTATTCTTTTGGGCGCGTTTGTAATAAAAGGATTATGCGCAACAGGAGTTAAAGCAATCCTAGTAGCAGTATTTTTGCTTCTTACTTCTCCTGTCGCGGCGCATGCCCTTGCCAGAGGCGCCCATAAATCAGGCGTGAAACTCTGGCCTAAGAGCGTTGTTGATAAATACGAACAGGATGGAAACTGACCTATCCCGATCGGAGATCGGGATAGGGAGGATAATATGAAATATCCGAAGATTAGAGAATTAATAGAGGCGATTACAGCATTAATAAAAGGCCCATATACATCGAAATTCCCATTCCAGCCGCATGTGCCTGAAAAGCGTTTCAGGGGAAAGCCAGAGTATTTTAAAGATGGGTGCATAGGCTGCAAGGCATGCGCAGAGGTTTGCCCTAGTGGCTGTATAGAAGTGAAAGATATGCCTGATTCAGAAATTCCTTTAAGAAGGCTGGAGCTGCGTTATGATTCATGCATATTCTGCGGACAATGCCAGGCAGCGTGTATTACTCAGGAAGGCATAAAGCTTTCCAATAAATTTGACTTGGCTTTATTTGACAGAAGCAAGGCAATCGAATCTGTTGAAAAGGAACTGGCTTTATGCGAAGGTTGTGGCTGTGTAATCGGAGCAAAAGACCACCTGTCCTGGGTTGCAAAAAAGCTAGGGCCTTTGGCATATTCAAGCCCCACGTCTTATTTATCCGCATTAAAAGAATTAAAACTTGCGTATCTTGAAGTAGGGACAGAACAATGTTCTGTCCCTACAGGAGAATTGACCCGCCAGGATAGAATTAAAATACTCTGCCCGAAATGCCGCAGGGAAGTTACATTGAATACATAAAACCCTCACCCTTGCCTGCCGGCAGGCAGGCTAACCCTCTCCCATAAATGGGAGAGGGGATATAAGCTTATGATAAACTTAAAAGATATATTAAAGGGCAAAGTTATTATGCTCTGCATTGGGAATATTGAATGTGGAGATGATGGGCTAGGCCCTTATCTTGCGAAAATGATAAAAGACAAAGTGCCTTATGAGGTTATAGATGCAGGCGCTGCGCCTGAAAACTGGACAGGCGTTGTAACCAGATTAAAACCAGATACTATTATTATAGTTGATGCAATATGTTTTGAAGGAGAGACTGGAGATATAAGGATTTTTTCAGGTGAAGACCTGCGCTCCGGGAAAATTTCAACGCATGACGTTTCTCCGAAATTGTTGATAGAATATCTAAAAGAAACTGCGCTCGCGGATATTTATATATTGGGTATTAAACCGGAATCAAATAAATTTGGCCAGGGCTTAAGCGCTTGTGTGCAAAAATCACTGGATAAACTTGTAAAAGCATTAATAACCGCCTAGGCGGCTTGCCCCGCCCTTTTGAATATAGTTTTAGATGATGTATCCAAAAGGGCGGGGCTTGACAACAGGTTATTCATGTGATAACCTTTTTCTTACCATGGCTATTGTAGAGATGGAATTGAATAAAATAAGGATAGATGAGAACAGGGGCGAGCAGGTTATTGTGCTTAAGGAAAAACAGGGAGAGCGCTTACTGCCCATTGTAATAGGCATAATGGAAGTAACTGCTATTAAAATGAAGATAAGCGGGGTAAATCCTCCAAGGCCCATGACACATGATTTGTTTTATAATACTATAACGCAATTAGGCGCAAAGATAGATAAAATAATAATTAATAAATTAGAAAACAACACGTTTTTTGCAAAGCTTATCATATCAGTGGATAGCCGCATAGAAGAAATAGACGCCAGGCCAAGCGACAGTATTGCAATAGCCATACGGGCTAAAGCGCCTATATTCGTAGAAGAAGAAGTCCTCGCAAACACATCCAAATAATACAGATTAATTTTTATAGCCATTTCTTTATCTATAATAATTTCATGTAGTTAAGTTAAATATTTTTGGCGGCGATTAATTGAATATGCCTTATTTTTAAGGTATACTTTATAGTAGAGGGTTTTATGTGTATGCAAAAGAGCAGGCCTAATGGCTTGACTATCTTTGAAGTAGTGGTGAGCATGGTTATTGTAGGCTTTGTGCTGGTAGGGATGATCCGGTTGTATTCTCTGGGAGCAGCGCAATCCAGTATTATCAGGCATAAACTCATGGCAGTAAATCTGGCTCAGGCAGAGATAGAATCCCTTATAAGCGCATCTTACGAAGGTATAAATATAGGCAATTATCCTGTTACAAAGACTGTGAAAATAGACACAGGGAAGACAGCTGCTGCCAGTGATGATATCAGCGGAACAATGATTACAAGTGTTGCCAGTGTAAGCGAAGGTTATAAGATTACAGTGAATGTTTCATGGAATGATTATTACGGAGCAATGAGCGAGGTCGTAACATCCACAATGACTTCATATTTATAAGGATACATGAAAGAAAAAGGCTTTACACTTACGGAATTAATGGTGGCTGCAGGTATAATGCTTATTATTCTGGGAGTTGCGGCGTCAGCTCAACTGATTTCGCAGAGATTATGGAAGGCCGGTTTCACGCAGATCACATTACAGTCTACAGGCAGGATTGCTCTAGATAAAATTATGAAGAATCTGCGCCCTGCAACAGGCGCCACTATATTTGATAACGGAGACAGGATAAGATTTGTGGCAGACCCTAACAGGACTTATAGCGATGTATCTGATGATGTAACCTGTGAATATTATATTTCAGGGACAGATATTATTTATGATCCAAATACCGCTGTTTCCGGCAACGAGGCCACTTTATTGCGCAATGTATCGAAAGAATCAAGCATACCTTTTTTTCAGATATCCGGCAATCTTGCGGTTATCACTTTCAAGGTGTATAGAAACGACGCATTATACGGGGCTCACTGGTCCAGTATGACTACTTCAGTTAGCATGAGGAATATGTGATATGAACCCAGCCTTTCCTTAGAGCTGGGGTATATATCAGGGAGGAAGAGCTGGGATATATATCAGGGAGGAAGAGCTGGGTGAATAGAAAAGGTTTTGCTTTGGTAATAGCTATGGTTTTCATGAGCTTGCTTTTCATGGGCGGCAGCTCTTATCTTTATATGACAACCAGTGAATCCAAGCAGACAGAGAGGCAGGCAGATTCGGATAAGGCTTTCTATCTGGCAAATTCAGGAATAGAAAGGGCTTGCTGGAGGATAAAAAATAATAATATATTAAACTCTGAAACATTCAAGTTGAAGGGCGCTAGTAACGCAGCCAATTATCTTGAGGACAGGGATATTAATGTAACTGTTGCGAATCTGGGCAATAATCTATATCAGATTACATCCACAAGCACAGTTGGAAACTCTACGAAGACGCTTAATTCTATAATACAGAAAAACCCGCCTTCGCATGTTTTTGACTACGGCTATTTTGTAAATAACTGGGGCTGGTTTTACGGCAGGGGGATTACAGCCAAGGGAGATATCCGCTCTAACGGCAGATTTGATTTCAGAGATAGCCCGATGGTTGAAGGAAATATTTATGCAGGTTTTGAAATATATGACGGAGGCCAGGGCATAAGAGGTTCCGGAGGAGATACTGACAGAAATGGTAATTACTTAAATCAACACCCCTTTTCTGATAAGCTTGATATGCCTAATCTGAATGACCTGTCTTATTACGAAAACATAGCAAAGACAAAAGGCGGAAGCGTTGTAATAAACGGAGCAACAATTATCAATAATGTTTTTGGAGATGATCCTGGCGAAAGCGGGAATATTGTTTTAATAGGAACCAGCTCAAAGCCTATAGAGGTGACAGGCACTGTTGTGATAAGAGGGGATGTGGTGATAAAAGGCGTTATAAAAGGCCAGGGAACTATTTACGCAGGCAGGAATATTTATGTTGCAAACGACCTTACTTACAAGAATGCGCCGGGAAGCCCAAGGCCCAGTTCAAATAATCCAGACGCTTTGGATAATTGGGTAATGGCGCAGAAGGATAAAGACCTTGTTGGTTTTGCTGCGAAAGAGAGCATTGTATTGGGCGATTATACAGGAAGGACAGGCGGGTCATGGTATGCAAATAATTGGTTATTCAGCATGGGAAACGAAGATGTAGGGCGTGACGGTATTCCTGATACGCGTGATACAGGAGAAAATGACGGGATATTCCAGAGCCAGTATGAAGACATGGACAGAGACGGCGTAAAGGATAATAATTATACATGGGCCAGCGTTCAGACTCAGGAGCCTATAAATAATTTTGCAAATTGTCCCGCAGGGGTTTCAAGTTTCGGAGGCATAGCTACAAATAGTGTAAGCAAACTCGACGGTGTTTTTTACACAAATCACGCATTTGCAGGGAAAGTCGGAAATGGCGCAATTGTAAACGGGGCAGTTATTTCAAAAGACGAAGCAATTATATACAGCAACACCCTTACTGTAAATTATGATGAGAGGATTAATTCCAGGCATTCAACAGGCGAGAATAGAATTATAGATGTAGGGCTTCCTTTTTCCAAAAAGGTGGATATTATAAGGTGGTGGGAATGAGAATCCTCACCCTGGCCCTCTCCCATAAATGGGAGAGGGGAATTTTGATAATCGTATTAATTCTTGTAGGGACAGCACAATGTGCTGTCCCTACATATGGCCTGCAGCCTTCTGATGGAAATTATTCCGAAGAGAAACAGAAGATACTAGAGAGCGTAATACCTACAAGAGAAGAGAGGGCAAATAACCTTCATCCTTTTACGCAGGCTGTTTCAGAAGAACAGGGCAATGAATTTAATTATGCCGCGAAAAAGGCCATCCCTATAGAACCTGAAGTGAATTCGCAGGATATTAAAACCCATGAACAAAATACCCAGCCCAATAGCGGTATAAATTTTTTATTCTTCTTCTTGATACTTGCTGCTTTTTTGCTAGCCTATTTCTTTATCCGCCCAAAAACCAGGTAGGGACAGGACATTGTCTTGTCCCTACACAAATTGCTTGATTTTATGGCATATTGCTGCTAATATTTTGTAAATGGGCAATAAATCTGAAACTATTGAACGCAGGAAATATATAAGGCTTAATGTCATATTTCCTGTAGAATTTCAGTTCGTAGACCCTGAAACATCCGGTTCAGTAAGCGAGATAAGGCAGGGGTTCACAAGGGATGTTGGCAAGGGTGGCATCTGCATAGAGGTAAATAATTTAGAAGAAAGCCTTGAGCAGCTTATA
Organism: Candidatus Omnitrophica bacterium CG1_02_40_15; assembly: GCA_001871815.1. Taxonomy (GTDB): domain Bacteria; phylum Omnitrophota; class Gorgyraeia; order Gorgyraeales; family Gorgyraeaceae; genus UBA10183. The sequence goes on along the minus strand of MNVP01000059.1, from coordinate 7,457 downwards.
AAAGAGGGCAAGGTTAAAGTAGATGTCAGGCTTCACATGCCTTTGTCTATGCCTGAGACCAAGGCAGTAGCAAAGATTGCCTGGTATGAAAAAATAAAATCAGGTTATCCCAATAAGTATCTAATAGGACTTTCATTTTTACAAATAGATCCAAAAGACAGCCGTAGAATTTATTTTCATGCTCAGAGAAAAATACTGACGCCTGCCATTATAGCAGTATTCTTTTTCTTTCTGGTATTAGGCCTTGCGTATTTCTACGCTGCTAGCTTCAGCGCGAATTCTGAAAACAGAAAACTGGTAGAAGAGATGGGCAAACTTTCCACTAAAAAGGCTGAACTTGAAAAAAAGATCCTGGATTTTAATAGTAAACAGAAGGCGATAGGATGCAAAATAACATTGAATGAGGATAAGATAGAAGAGTATAGAGCAAGGATTAAAGATCTGGAAAAGGTAGCCGGGGACGCTAAAACAAAAGACAGGCTTATAATGTATTTAAAAGAGGATAAAGAAAAGACGAAGACAATAATGAAACATGTGCTTTATCAGAGAATCAGATTTAATGGAAAAATTAAAGATCTCGATAAAGAGAATATATATTTAAAAAATAGGGTTTCAAAACTTTTAAGTCAGAGAATTCTAACTGAGGGTAGTTTAAAAGATCTTATGTCGTCTTTTAATCCAATCGAAGAAAAAAATATATCCAACATGTATAAATGGATAAAGAACCATCAGAATATGCGGACGGGCCTGGTGATGAGCAGCGAGGGCGATAAGAATTTAGAAGGATGGGCTTTTACTTATGATCAGTCTCTCGCCTGCCAAGGTTTTACTTTAATGATAGACGGGGAGAATGCAAAAGGGATCCTAAATTTCTATAAAGACATGGCTGAAACATCAGAAGGCGCTTTTGCAAACGCCTATGACGTCTATACAGGGAAGATAGTGGAATACAATGTTCTTAGCGGGCCTAATATATGGCTCGGAATAGCAATAGCCCAGTACACTAAAAAATTTAAAGATGAGGAATATCTTTTAGTTGCAGAGGATATTGCCAGATGGCTTATTATGCTGCAGAAGCAGGCTAAAGATTTTGGTATAAGAGGCGGGCCTAAATTCGAATGGTTCAGCATAGAGCATAACTTGGATGCCTATGCGTTTTTTGGCATGCTTTATAAGATAACAGAAGACGACATGTACCTGGAAGCGCAAAATAGGGCTTTGGACTGGCTTAAGAAAAATTCTTTTAGCAGGCTGGGATACAAGCCGAATAGGGGCAAAGGCGATGCTACTATTGCTACAAATACATTTGCGTGGGCTATTGCAGCAATAGGGCCAAAACTTTTAAAGGAATTAGGTATGGATCCTGAACAAATCATAGATTTTGCAGAGACAAACTGCCGGGTTACAGTAGAGTATATAAAAAAGGTAGAAAAGGTCAAGATTACAGGATTTGATTTTGAAAAATATGAGCATGTAACAATGGGCGGCGTAGTGTCTAGCGAATGGACAAGTCAGATGATAATGTTGTTCAGGATAATGGCTGATTATTACAAGGAAAATAGAGAATTTAATAAGGCGGGAGATTATGATAAAAAAGCAAATTTTTATCTTTCTGAGATAGAAAAAATGGTTATCTCCAGCCCTTCCATAGTAGGCCAGGGTTATGGCTGCCTTCCTTACGCAACACAAGATGATGTGGATACTGGCCATGGATGGAGAGTTTCCAATGGGACAAGAACAGGTTCAACAGCAGGCACCGCCTATGCAATATTCGCAAAATATAGTTATAACCCACTTGCATCAGACTAATAACATGAGACATCAAATAAAGTATGCGATATCCCTGATAGCTTTAATCGCTGCATCTCTAATTATAAATTTTTCCAGGCACATAAATTCAACACCGAAAGTTTATAATAATAGCTCGTATAATTATACAGTAAGCCGAGTTGTAGACGGAGACACTATAGAGCTTTCTAACAGAGAAATAGTGAGGTATATAGGCATGGATGCGCCTGAGATAAGAGAAAAGAAGAACGCTGGGTGGATTTATAAACCAAGGCCTTACGCAGAAGAAGCTAAAGAGTTTAATCAAAAACTTATTGGAGGCAAATCTGTAAGGCTGGAATTTGATGTTCAAAAAAGAGATAAATATAAACGCCTTCTTGCGTATGTGTATAGAGGAGATGAGATGGTAAATATTGAAATGGTGAGAGAAGGTTTTGCGATGATATACACATATCCGCCGAATCTAAAATATTCTCAAAGATTTCTGGACGCTCAGAAAGAAGCAAGGGGCAACAAAAGAGGCTTATGGGTTAATTTAGAGGAAAATAAAATTCTTGCATCTCAAGCAAAAAACAATATAGGGATGATGAGAATTATAGAATCTGAGGTTATTGACACGCATTTGACAGAAAAGTTATTAATCCTGAAGTTCAAGGATAATTTTAAAGTAGTGATATATAAAAATAACATACCTTTTAGCATGAAGGATATGGCGCGTTCGCCCAATAAATATTTTAAAGGTAAAATAGTCCGGGTTTATGGTATAATAAAAGAATATAAAGGCTATCCTGAAATAATGCTTCACGATATGTCACAATTAGAAATCCTTAACTAACCGTAGAAAATTTATGGAAAACCAAACAAATATCAGAAATATAGCTATTATTGCGCATGTTGACCATGGAAAGACTACTCTTGTGGACAGCATTCTGCGCCAGACTCACGTAGACCGCAACATTGAAGAAATGGGAGAATGCATTATGGACTCTATGGATTTGGAGCGCGAGCGCGGCATTACCATTAAGGCAAAAAATGCGAGCGTTATTTATAAAAATACAAAGATTAATATAGTTGATACACCGGGCCATGCTGATTTCGGAGGAGAGGTTGAGCGGACATTGAGGATGGTGGACGGGGTGCTGCTACTTATAGATGCCAAGGACGGGCCAATGCCGCAGACGCGTTTTGTGCTGAGAAAAGCCCTGGAGCTCGGCCATAAGGCGATAGTTGTAATTAATAAAATAGACATGGCTGATGCCAGGATAGACTATGCAATAAATCATACATTTGATCTTTTTTGCGAGCTTGACGCGACAGAGGAACAGCTAAATTTTCCAATTATTTATGCCTCTGCATTAAAAGGTTTTGCGACGTTGAATCTAAGCAAGCCATCAGATAATATTTTTCCTCTTCTGGATACTATCCTAGAAATAATACCCAAACCTGTGGTAAACCCTGATGCGCCTCTTCAAATTTTAGTATTAGCGCTTCTTTCAGATTTTTATAAAGGCAAGATGGGTATAGGAAAGATTACAGCAGGCTCTATTGCAAAGGGCATGAACGTTATTCTCGCCCGGAGGGATAAAAGCCAGAAGCTTTCCAAGGTTACAGCTATTTTAAGTTATGAAGGCCTTAAGCAGATAGAACGCGAAAGCGCTGAATCAGGAGAAATAGTGGCTGTGGCAGGCTTTGAGGAAATAGGCATAGGAGACACTATAACTGATGCTAATAATCCGTCTCCGCTTAGCCCTCCTGAAATAGAAAAACCGACTGTCCGGATGATGTTCGGTGTAAATAAAAGCCCTTTTGCCGGAAGGGACGGTAAATATGTCACTTCCAGAGCGCTTCGCGAAAGGCTTTTTAAAGAAATTGAGACAAACGTATCTTTGCGTATAGAGGAAACGGATAGCCCTGATACATTTCTTGTATCCGGCAGGGGAGAATTGCACCTGGCAATTTTAATAGAGACCATGCGGCGCGAAGGCTATGAGCTGCAGGTTTCTCAGCCGGAAGCAATATTTATTGAAAAAGATGGCATAACCATGGAACCCTTTGAATTTTTAACCATCGAAGCCCATTCTGAATATCAGGGCGTGGTTATAGAAGAAGTAGGCAGGCGCAAGGCTCGTCTTAAAAATATGTTTCAGGGTTCAAAAGGCATTGTTTATTTTGAATATGAAATTTCAACGCGAGCTGTAATAGGTTTAAAAGCCATGTTTATGACAAAGACGCACGGGAATGCTATAATAAATCACGCATTCGATAAATACGAGCCTATGGATGAGAGCCTTTCTTTTATCAATTCTCATGGATCCTTAGTGTCTTCTGAAAAAGGCATTTCCACTTCATACGCTCTTAATAATGCTCAGAAACGCGGAGAATTATTTATAGGCCCAAACATTGATATTTACGAAGGCATGATTATTGGCCAGAATTCCAGGCCGGAAGACCTTAACATGAGCCCCTGTAAGACAAAAAAACTTACCAATATGAGGGCCGCAGGTTCTGATGATGCTATTATGCTCACGCCTCCCAAAGAAATGACCTTGGAACTTTCCATAGAATATCTCGGTAGCGATGAGCTCCTGGAAGTGACCCCTAAAAATCTCAGGCTAAGAAAAAAGATATTAGATCCATTAGTCCGTAAACGTTCGAAAAGAATTGCCAAATAGATAGTAGGAAACGGTTTGAAACCGTTCCCGGGCCAGCGCTATTTTTAACATTGCTTATATTATCAAAAAATAGTATTATATATCTGTTAAGCCACGAAGTGTGGCAATGAAAGGAGGGGCGTAGCATGAAAAATTTATCCAAATCATTTATAGTTATCGGTTGTTTTTTATTAGTCATAGCGGTAGTTTCAAAATACGCATTTCCTATATTGCGTAACACGTTATCAATGAAGGCCATTAGCTTTGTGATTTTAGCAAATGCTTCTTTTTTATTAGCTATTTTATTAAAGAAATAGTCTATTTTAACCAAGTTGGATTTGTCAGGTTACACCCACATATTCCTATCCAAGCTCCTATATTGTATTGCCTTCTTGCGAGTTTGTGACTCATCTGGGAATTTGCAAAAATACCATCATCTTTAAACCTTGCAAGTTGTATCTCTTTTGCCTGCATTACCCTGCTCCGGATTACCTCTGATTTTTCTCCGGAAACTTCATCAGACAAGTCTTTGTATTTGACAGAAGGCACTTCTATGTGGATATCAATCCTGTCCAATAATGGCCCTGATACCTTTGACATGTATTTTTGTATCTGATTTGGAGTGCAATGGCATTCTTTCTTGGTATCTGTAAGATATCCGCACGGGCAACCATGCAGTACACAATAGCAACATTTCTGGCGTATATACTCTTGATATAAGCCTTAATTTGAATGATTTTAGCCCTAAATACCCCAAAAATCCCAAGACTTTAGGCGAGAGGATAAGAAAAGCACGGATAGATAAGGGGTTTAAAATTAAGGCGCTTGCTAAGATTATAGGCGTAACGCCCGATTCGGTGATAAATTGGGAGATAAGAGGGATTAAACCGAGGAATAAGGTGTATAAAAGATTAAAGGAAATTTTATTTTCCTCTGAGTCTTGACAAACCAGAAATATTTATATATACTTATATCGTTACAGTAACGAAAAAGCAGCTTAAATAAGCATAATTCGTTACGATAACGAACCGAGAAAGGATATAAAATGGGCGATTTTCAAAAACACATAGAACTGGCTAAAGAGAAATTGAAAGCAACGATCACCGCTTATGACAACAAGCAAAGTACAGTAGTAGGAGATTTGGGCACAAAAGTAGTTGAACAACTAGTAGAAGCAGATGCTGCCAGGAATAACATTCATTTTGGAGACCATCAAAACAGGCATGAATATTCCAATAAAAATTTTCCTCCAGAGGTCAATAAGGCAATGCGCAATATCTGGTTTGCCTATGGCGATTTAGGATACGATGGTATTAACGGCAAAAGAGCAAAGATTGTTATAGATAATCTCAAGATAGTAATAGAATTTTTTGAAAAAAGATTCGGAGAAAAGATATATGAAAATCCTTAAAAAAATAGTCAAAGAACTTTCAGTTGTAGAAGACATAAAGGCAATCATCCTTTACGGAAGTTTTGCAAGAGGCGAAGATACCTCGCGTTCAGATATAGATTTATTCATAATTACGACAGAGAATAAAACTCGGACAGAGGTGCAAGACAAAATTATAGAACTTGAATCTGAAATAGAGAGAAACATACAGCCAACGATAAGAACCATCAATGAATTACAAAAAACAGATACTGGGCTTTTGCAAAATATCTTTCAAGAAGGTAAAGTGTTATACTTAAGAGAACCACAGGATATACCTTCAGCTGTATTATTGCAACAAAAGCCGTATTTGATCTATTCTTTCCAGATAAGCCGTTTAAGCCAGAAAGAAAAGGTAAGGTTCAACAGGCAGCTTTACGCACAGACAAAAAAAGAATATAAATACAAGGGATTTTTACAAGAGATAGGCGGCCAAAAACTCTCTCCAGGTTGTATAATAGTCCCCCATACAGAAAAATCAAAAATAGAAAAATTCTTCAAAAAATTCAAAGTCAAATTTGAACAGCTCAAGGTTTGGAAATAATCTATCCTAACCTATTTAATTTCAATAAATTACATATATTTTACCTTGAAAAATTACATTTTTTATGCTATACTTCTATTGATAAATATAGCAGCAAGAACAACTATTTAGCCCTGAAACAAGGGTTATTTTTTGCCATGATTATGGAAAAGATTAAAAAAGTATATAATGTAAAAATAATATTTATAACAATAGGTTTAATATTGTTATGCAGCGCAAGCGCATATTCATGTTCTATAAAGAATGGTTCTCTAAGAGTTCCAATAGCTATAGATAAAGAGCGGCAAAATGAGGCTCTAAGAGAAGCATTTTTTTCCATAAGAACTGTAGATCAGGAGGACCTCAAGCCGTTAAAAATATTATTAATCCAATCTAGGTTGTCTACGCAAAAGGAAAAACCCACTAGATTGCCCGTAGGTCTTATGAGCCTGGCATCTGCTTTGAGAGATAAGGATTTTTTAGTTAACTTTTTTAAGAAACTTGGCAGAGAAGAGTTTATTTTAAAAGATCAAGACTCTTACCCGGATTTTATGGTGGAGATACTTGACTTACAGGCAGAATCAGAAGGATTTGATTTGGAGAATTATTTAAGAAAAAGCCATCCTGATATTGTTGGATTTACAGCTACTACTCCTGCTATTGATGATGCGTCTGAGGAAAGTTTAATCGTAGAAAAGGTTCTTCCTTCAGCTATAAGAATTATAGGAGGACCGCATGTTTCAGCTTTGATAAGACAGACTCTGGAAAAGACTAATTTTCAGATTGCCGTACCCGGCGAAGGTATAGAAACTCTTACAGAATTAGTTATGGAAATGAGGTTAGATAGGCCTGACTTATTTAACCCAAGTTCGCCACTTAGGAGCTAAAAATAAATATTTTTGGCCTTTTTTGTGATTGCTAACGACGAGCGAGGTAACAAAAATAACCAAAAAGTAAATGTAGTGCAGACTACCCTCTTGAAATTACCGGATAAAAAGATGATAATAAGAGCATGTTTTTACGAAGACACCGCCGGGAAAAAAGTGGAGAACATTACGAATACTGG
>MNVP01000083.1:8723-16531 GCA_001871815.1 Candidatus Omnitrophica bacterium CG1_02_40_15 | reverse complement strand
GTGGACTTTTTGCCTTTTTCCATAATCATATTAACAAATTTTGTAACAACCTTGTTGTTATATTTAGGGTCAGGTAACACATCTCTTCTATCTGCTCGTCTCCGTCTCATCTTATCATCTCCATAAAACAACGTTGGTGTAAAGTTAAAGGTTTAAGGTTTAAAAACAAAACTATAAACCAATCTTACACATAACACCTTTCACCTTTCACCTTTCACCAACATTTGTTTTTCTATAATATCATTTCGGCCTTTTCGCTCCGTACTTGGATCTGCTCTTCTTTCTATTCGCTACACCTGCTGTATCAAGTGTGCCTCTAACAATGTGGTATCTGACACCAGGAAGGTCTTTCACCCTGCCTCCTTTTACAAGCACAATAGAATGTTCCTGCAGATTATGGCCTTCTCCCGGTATGTAAGACGTAACTTCTATGCCATTTGTCAACCTAACCCTTGCAACTTTTCTTAATGCAGAGTTAGGTTTTTTAGGAGTTTGCGTCTTTACTTGTAAACATACGCCTCTTTTTTGCGGACAACCTTTTAACGCAGGCGACTTTGTCTTCTTCTTTTTCTCAGTCCTACCAAATCTTATTAACTGGCTAATTGTAAGCATTCCTTATCTCCCTTAATCTAATCGTTCTAGCGTATAGAATTTTCAGCTCATCCTATACGCTATCCGCTAAACGCTATACGCTAATCATTTTTCTTTTCTTCTTTCTGCTCCCCCGCTTCTTTTACCATTTCTATATTAGCATGCTCTTTAAATCCTGTTCCTGCAGGGATCAAGTGCCCCATTATAACGTTCTCTTTAAGGCCTCTAAGCTCATCTATCTTTCCGATTGCAGCTGCATCCGCTAAAACACGGGTTGTTTCCTGGAAACTCGCTGCAGATATAAAACTCTCTGTGCTCAAAGATGCTTTTGTAATACCCAGAAGTATCGGGGTGGCGCTCGCAGATTTGCCTTTTTGCTTCGCAGTTTTCTCATTTTCTTCCTGGAACATATGTTTATCAACCTGCATGCCTGAAAGAAAATCCGTATCTCCTGAATCTTCTATTTTAACTTTCTTCAGCATCTGCTTAACTATTACCTCTATATGTTTATCGTTTATCCTTACGCCTTGCAGCCTGTAAACTTCCTGAACTTCGTTTACAAGGTATTCCTGCAGCTTCTTTTCTCCGCTTACTTCAAGTATATCCTGAGGATTTATAGGGCCATCTACCAGCTGGTCGCCGGTTTTAACCCTATCACCCTTATAAACATTCAAATGTTTTCCGTGAGGTATAATATATTCCCGCTTCATGCCGGATTGAGACTTAACGATAATCCTTCTCTGGCCTTTTTTAGATGTTGCAAATTCCACAATGCCATCTATTTCGCTTATCATGGCAGGATCTTTTGGCCTGCGGGCTTCAAAAAGCTCTGCAACCCTTGGCAATCCTCCTGTAATATCCCTGGTCTTAGAAATCTGCCTTGGCGTTTTTGCTATCAAGTCTCCTGCGTTAACAAATACGCCGTCCTGAGGAACTATATGCGCTCCAGCAGGTATAGGGTAAATAGCCAAAACTTCTTTTTTAGTATCCTCTATGATTATCTGAGGATGATATTCGCCTTTCTGCTCTATAATAACCCTCTCTGAAAGGCCTGTTGCCTCGTCTATCTCTTCAGCCATAGTTACTTCTTCTATGATCTCCTCATACCTTACCTTGCCGCTCACCTCTGTTAATATAGGAGATGTGTAAGGATCCCATCTTACAAATACAATATTCTTGTCTACTGCATGGCCATCTCCTGCAAACAGAATAGACCCTGAAGGAACCATGTGTTTTTCAAGCTCCCTGCCATTTTCATCATTTATGCTTATCTGACCGTTTCTATTGAGTACAATTATGTCTCCTTCTTTTTGTTTTACTGTCTTCAAGCCATGATACTTAATAATACCTTTGGATTTGGACTTTAAAAACGACTGTTCTATTATCATGGATGCAGTTCCTCCGATATGAAATGTTCTCATTGTAAGCTGGGTGCCTGGCTCTCCTATTGACTGGGCCGCGATAATGCCAACAGCTGTCCCGAGGTCCACTATCTTGCCTGTAGAAAGGTTTCTGCCATAGCATTTAGCGCATACTCCGTATTTTTGTTCGCAAGTGAGAACGCTTCTTATTTTTATCTTTTCTATACCTGCCAGCTGTATCTTATCCGCCATCTCTTCTGTTATTTCGCTGCCTGCTTCAACAATTGTTTCGTCTGTAATAATATCAGCTATATTATCAACTGCTACACGGCCTATGATCCTGTCCCTGAGAGACACGACCTCTTCATCTGCCTCTATAATAGCGCTTATCAATATGCCGTTCAATGTGCCGCAATCCTGGTCTGTAATAATTACGTCCTGGGCAACGTCAACAAGCCGCCTCGTAAGATATCCGGAATCAGCTGTCTTGAGAGCTGTGTCTGCCAAGCCTTTTCTTGCGCCGTGAGTTGAGATAAAGTATTCCAATACTGTCAGGCCTTCCCTGAAATTCGCAGTGATAGGCGTTTCTATGATTTCACCTGAAGGCTTAGCCATAAGCCCGCGCATTCCTGCGAGCTGCCTCATCTGCTGTTTCGAACCTCTTGCGCCTGAATTAGCCATCATAAATATAGGATTAAACGGGTCAAGATTCTCGAATATAAGATCCGAGACCTTATCAGTTGCGTGAGTCCATATATCAACTATCTTATTGTATCTTTCGCGCTCTGTGATAATACCTTTCTTGTATTGATCTTCGACAACATTAACCTCTTTCTTTGAGTTGGCTATAACCTTTTTCTTGTCTTCCGGTATTGCCAGGTCATCAACTGAGATAGAGATCCCTGCAAGCGTGGCATGTTCAAAACCCAGGCTCTTTATATCGTCCAGCACCTTCACTGTTGCGTCATGTCCGAATAATTTATAACAGTTGGCAACCACATCGCTAAGCTTTTTCTTATCCAGAGCTTCGTTCACAAAAGGCATACCCTTGGGCAAGCTAGCGTTAAAAAGTATCCTGCCTGCTGTAGTGCTCAAGAGATCATTTTGTATCCTGACCTTGATTTTAGACTGCATCTTTATTTCTCTATCGTAAAAAGCCAGCTCTGCCTCTTCCTTATCTGAAAAAACCTTACCCTCTCCTTTTAACCCTGATTTTTCCTGGGTTAAATAATAAATACCAAGCACTATATCCTGGGTAGGCGTTACAATAGGCCTTCCATCAGAAGGAGAAAAGATATTGTTGGAAGCGAGCATTATAAGCCTGCATTCCATCTGAGCTTCCATTGATAAAGGCACATGGACCGCCATCTGATCTCCGTCAAAATCAGCATTGAATGCAGTGCAGACTAATGGATGTATCCTTATAGCTTTACCTTCTATCAGAATCGGCTGAAAAGCCTGTATGCCCAGGCGATGCAGCGTCGGAGCTCTATTCAAAAGCACAGGATGATCTTTTATTACATCGTCCAGGATATCCCACACCTCTAATTTTGCTTTCTCAACCATTCTCTTTGCGCTTTTTATAGTATGCACAAAACCTTTTTCTTTTAATTTCTTTATAATAAAAGGTTCAAATAATTCCAGGGCCATCTTTTTTGGAAGGCCGCATTCCCATATCTTTAATTCAGGCCCTACCACAATTACGCTTCTTCCGGAATAATCAACGCGTTTTCCAAGAAGATTCTGCCTAAACCTGCCCTGTTTTCCCTTTAGCATATCGCTTAATGATTTTAAAGGCCTGTTTGCAGGGCCTAAGACAGCTCTACCATGACGGCCATTATCAAAAAGCGCGTCAACGGCTTCCTGGAGCATCCTTTTTTCATTCCTTATGATAATATCAGGCGCTTTTAATTCCAGAAGTTTTTTTAAACGATTATTCCTGTTTATAACCCTGCGATATAAATCATTCAGGTCGCTTGTGGCAAATCTTCCGCCCTCCAGAGGTATGAGAGGCCTCAAGTCAGGCGGTATAACAGGTATTACATCCATAACCATCCACTCTGGCTTATTGTTTGATTTTTTGAATGATTCTATTGCCTTCAATCTCTTTAAAATCTTTCTCTTGGTCTGCTCTGATTTCTGCTCGCGAAGGTCTGCCTTAAGCTCAACGGTTATATTGTCTAGATCTATCTCTTTTAAAAGCTCTTTTATAGCGTCTGCTCCTATCATAGCCTTAAACTTAGAGCCACATTCTTCTACGCACTTTCTATAACTTTCTTCTGTCAAAAGTTCTTTTTTCTTAAGAGCAGAATCCCCTGGCTCTATTACAACATATTCCTCATAATACAATACCTTTTCAAGATCCCTTAGGCCCATATTCAGGATCAAGGCCATTCTGCTTGGCATTGCCTTGAAAAACCATACATGCGAACATGGCGCTGCGAGTTCAATATGACCCATCCTGTCGCGTCTTACTTTAGAAAGAGTGACTTCTACTCCGCAGCGGTCGCATACAATACCTTTATATTTTATCCTTTTATATTTTCCACAGCTGCATTCCCAATCGCGCGTAGGCCCAAATATCTTTTCGCAGAAAAGGCCGTCCTTTTCAGGCCTCAGAGTCCTGTAATTAATAGTTTCGGGTTTTCTCACTTCGCCCTTTGACCAGGCCCTGATTGTCTCTGGAGAAGCTATCTTTATGGATATAAAATCAAAAGACTTTATTGGGTTATTTTGCATGTTTTATCCTAATTTTAGTTCTCGACTCGCTTCGCTCGCTCGAACATTATTATTCTTCGAGCGGTTATGAGAGCATATCCTGAAAGCATAGTCGAGAAGTATATTATTATTTTACTTCCTCGCCTTTTCCCGTTTCTCTTTCTTCGCCTTCTTGCGTTTCTCTTTTAGCTCCTGAGCTGACAATAGATTTATCTCAGGAGTCTTCCCATCTTTATACTCTGTCTTTATATCCAATCCTAAACTCTGAAGCTCTTTTACAAGAACATTAAATGATTCTGGAGTTCCAGGATGCATGGCGTTTTCACCTTTTACTATTGACTCATATACCATGGTCCTGCCTGTCACGTCGTCGCTTTTTACAGTTAAGAGCTCCTGCAGCGTATAAGCTGCTCCGTATGCTTCCAAAGCCCACACTTCCATTTCTCCAAATCTCTGGCCTCCAAACTGAGCCTTTCCTCCGAGCGGCTGCTGAGTAACCAGCGAATAAGGCCCTATGGAGCGGGCGTGCATTTTATCATCTACAAGATGCGCTAATTTCATCATATATATGTAGCCGACTGTTACCTTCTGATCAAAAGGTTCGCCTGTTAATCCGTCAAACAGCCTTACCTTGCCTGTATTAGGAAGTTTTGCCTCGCTAAGGCACTGTTTTATCTCTTCTTCTTTAGCGCCGTCGAATATAGGGGTATCTACTTTATAACCCATTACCTTTGCAGCCCATCCAAGATGAGTCTCAAGTATCTGGCCTACGTTCATCCTTGAAGGAACACCCAAAGGATTTAATACTATTTCTACCGGAGTTCCGTCCTCCATAAAAGGCATATCTTCTTCAGGGAGGATCTTTGCAATAACGCCTTTGTTTCCATGTCTGCCGGCCATCTTGTCTCCAACAGAAAGTTTCTTCTTACTTGCTATATAAACAACTACCCTTTTTAAAACGCCCGCCGGCAGTTCATCTCCTCTTTTAAGCTTATCAACTTCATGCTCTTCTTCGTAAAGAATTTCCTCCAGCTGATCGTTATAAACCATCAACGTGCGTTTTACCTCAAACTCCAGTTTAATATCAGCTTCTATTTTTATACTGGCTATGTCGCATTTTTCGAACTTTACAAGGTCTTTTTTTCTTATCGGCTTGTTTTCCGCTATCAGCGTAGAGCCTGTCTCGTCGGATAATAAAGGCGCTGAAAGCTTTGCTCCTGAAAGAAGTTTAAATAATCTTTCTTCTCTCTCGTTTTTCACATTGCTAACCCTCTTTTCGTACTCTTTTCTGATCCTCTCTATCTCTTTATTTTCTGCCTGAAGCTCTTCTTTTGTTTTTGACTTTGGCCCTTTTCTTGAAAATATCTTAGCGTCCACTACAATACCTTCTATGCCAGAAGGCACTGTAAGAGAAGCGTCTCTCACATCCCCTGCCTTTTCTCCGAAAATAGCCCTTAATAATTTTTCTTCAGGAGAAAGCTCTGTTTCGCTCTTAGGCGCAACTTTTCCTACCAGTATATCTCCAGGCCCAACCTCTGCGCCTACCCTGATCATACCGTCTTCGCCTAAGCTCTTAAGCGCTTCTTCGCTCACATTGGGTATATCGCGCGTAATTTCTTCATTTCCAAGCCTTGTTTCTCTTGCCTCTATCTCAAACTCTTCTATATGTATGGACGTGTATACGTCGCCTTTTAAAAGCCTTTCGCTTACAAGTATGGCATCTTCGAAATTATAACCTCGCCATGGCATAAAAGCCACGAAGACATTTTTACCCAGCGCCAGGCCACCTTCGCTTGTAGCAGGGCCATCCGCTATCACATCCCCTGCCTTTATCTTATCCCCGATATTAACAACAGGCCTCTGGTTTACAGATGTACTAGCGTTGCTTCTTAAGAATTTTCTTAACTTATAAACAATGCTGTTATTTACAACCACTTCGTCAGATTGAACGCTTGTAATTTTCCCGTCTGATTTTGCCATAACTACTGCGCCGGAATCCATTGCAACCTTATTTTCCAGGCCCGTCCCAACAAGAGGGCTTTCTGTAAATAGTAATGGCACTGCCTGACGCTGCATGTTTGAACCCATAAGAGCCCTATTAGCGTCGTCGTGCTCTAAGAAAGGGATCAAACCTGCCGCTATGCTCACAAGCTGTTTAGGAGACACATCCATGTAATCTATCTTATTCGGCTGAACAAGTGGAAAATCTCCCTTATACCTGCAGGCAACTTTTTCGTCTGTAAAATACCCGTCTTTGTCTACTTTTGCGTTTGCCTGAGCTACTATATATTTATCTTCAATATCAGCTGTTAAATATTCAATCCTGTTGGTAACCTTTCCATTTTTAACCGACCTATAAGGTGTCTCTATAAAACCTAATTTATTTATTCTAGCGTAGGTGCTTAAAGAAGCTATTAGCCCTATGTTTGGGCCTTCTGGAGTCTCGATGGGGCATATTCTTCCGTAATGCGAATGATGCACATCCCTTACTTCAAAACCAGCCCTCTCTCTGGACAATCCTCCAGGCCCTAGCGCGCTTAACCGCCTTTTGTGAGTCATCTCAGCCAAAGGGTTTGTCTGGTCCATAAATTGTGAAAGCTGGCTCCTCCCGAAGAAATCCTTTATAACGCTAGAAACCACTTTGGAATTTATAAGATGATACGGCATCATTGTGTCAATGTCATATATAGCCATTCTGTCCTTACAGAAACGTTCCATTCTCGCAAGGCCTATCCTGAACTGCTCAGCTAGAAGTTCGCCCACAGTCCTGACTCTGCGATTTCCAAGATGGTCTATATCATCCACTACGCCTTCGCCGTTCTTCAGGTCTAACAGGTATCGGATTACGTTTACAATTGTTTCTTTATCCAGGATCTTTTTCTCTAAAGAAAGATCCATATTCAATTTTCTGTTTAATATATAGCGCCCTACTTTACCTAAGTCGTACCTGCGCTTATCAAAAAATAATTTGTCCAGGAAATTTTTTGCGCTTTCAAATGTCAGAGGGTCGCCTGGCCTGAGTTTTTTATAAATATCAAGAAGCGCTTCTTCTTTGGTCTTAGTGTGGTCTCTTTCAAGGGTATTGGCAATCTCTTGCATTGTATCTCTAAATATTTCTAAATAACGAACGCCGCTGTT
>MNVP01000083.1:0-8686 GCA_001871815.1 Candidatus Omnitrophica bacterium CG1_02_40_15 | reverse complement strand
TTGCCGGCCAGGAGCACCTCTTCTGTCTCAGGATGTTTTATATCCTTAACCACCACTCTACCAGCATATTTTAGAAGAGATGCTTTTCTAAGAGGCCTTGCTCTTTCCACTCCTGTAAAAAGCTTCATTATCTCTTCATTTGTTTCATAGCCAAGGGCCCTGAGTAAAATAGTAGCGAGGACTTTTTTGCGTCTGTCAATAAATACATAAAGGACGTCATTTGCGTCAAATTCAAACTCTAACCACGAACCTCTGGAAGGTATAATCCTGCCAGAATATATCTTCTTGCCTGATGTATGCAGCGTCTCTTCAAAAGATACGCCGGGAGATCTGTGCAGCTGGCTGACCACAACCCTCTCATCTCCGTTTATGATAAAAGTGCCTGTGTTTGTCATTAACGGAAGATCCCCAAGATAAACCTCCTGCTCTTTTGTATCCTTCTTGGATTTAAGCCTTATCCTTATCTTCAAAGGAACTGCGTAGCTCACCGCTCTTTTCTGGCATTCTAATTTATCATATTTGGGTTTTCCCATTGAGTAAGACACAAATTCCAGTCTATAATTTCTATCATTACTTTCTATGGGAAATATCTCTTCAAATACCCCTTGCAGCCCTTCTGATTTCCTTTTAGTCTTAGGCACGCCCATCTGTACAAAATGCTTATAGGAATCTGTCTGCAGTTCCAACAGATATGGTATGTCAACTACCTCTTTTAGCCTTGCGAAATTTTTACGATTTGGCATTTAATGAGCACTTGATTTATGGTATCTTTAGATACCATAAATCAACCTCCTTTTAGTTATTTCTATGTTTGTGCGAATTAATCCTTGACATTTTGCGTAGTACATTAAAATAACTGGCTTCTAGTGCGTTCAAATCCCCCGCAAAATGTCGAGGATAAGTTCGGCCAAATGACTTACGTCGTCCTCCGGACTCCGTAAGTCATGGCCTCACTTATTTCAATTCTACCTTTGCGCCTTGAGCTTCGAGCTTCTTTTTTATATCCTCTGCCTCTTCCTTGGAAACGCTTTCCTTGACTGTTTTAGGAGCGCCTTCGACAAGGTCTTTTGCTTCTTTAAGGCCAAGGCTTGTTATAGTTCTTATTTCTTTTATTACCTGGATCTTATTGCTTCCAGCTGAAGCGAGGACTACTGTAAAGGTTGTCTTCTCTTCCACAGGTGCAGCTGCGCCTTGAGCTGCGCCTGGAGCTGCAACTGCAACCGGAGCCTGGGCAGTTACGCCAAATTTTTCTTCAATGGCCTTTACCAGGCTTGACAGCTCTAAAACACTCATCTGCTCAATAGTGCCTAGCATTTCTTCTATCTTTTTATTGTCCGACATCTTATCCCCCTTTTTTATCTTTTATACCTTTTAAGGCATACAATAGTTTGCATATAATACCATTCAGAGAGCCAGCCAGGCCCTGAATGGGAGAATTCAAAACATTTGCAAGTTCTGCTAAAAGCACTTCCCTGAAAGGAAGAGATGCTATAGCGATTATATCCTTATTTGAAAGGATCTCGCCGCTTGAAAATCCGCCGCATATTTTAAGAGGTTCGTGATCCTTTAAAAATTTTACAAGTGCCTTGGATATAACACTGATATCTTTTTGATACACAATAATCCCGACCTCTCCCTGTATAAATTCCGCAATTCTATTATTAACCCTATCTTTCAGCGCAATCTTTGCCATTGAATTTTTTACAACCAAATACTCGCCTGCTATTCTTTTTAATTCCTTGCGTAATTCGTTTATATCATGGACGCTCAATCCTTTGTAACGAGTAACGATAAGCGTCTCAGCGCTGTTGAGGCGAGATGTTATCTCTTTTACCATTGACTTTTTTGTTTCTAATGCAACTTTCGCCATCTCTTCTCCGTTTTGGCTTCCAATGCTTGTTTAATGTGTAAGGTATAATGTAACTAAAATCCATGGATTTTCATTTTACTTTACACATTAAACATTACACTTTACACAAATATTATGTAGTGCCTAATTTAGTAAGGTCCAGCTTCAAGCCCGGGCCCATTGTTGTTGAAATAGCTATATTTTTTATAAACCTGCCTTTTGTGGCCTGAGGCCTTGCTTTATTTACCGCACCCACAACAGTATCAATATTTTCACAGATTGCTTTTTCTTCAAAAGAAATCTTGCCTACGCCTAAGCTTATATTGCCCTGCTTATCGAGCTTGAATTCTATTTTTCCTGCCTTTGCCTCTTTTACAGCCCTAGCCAGGTCATTGGTGACAGTGCCTGTCTTTGGGTTAGGCATAAGGCCTCTTGGGCCAAGCACCTTGCCAAGCTTACCTACATCCCTCATTATATCAGGAGAACTTATTACAACATCAAAATCCAACCAGCCAGAACTTATCTTGGCTATAAGATCGTCTCCGCCAACATATTCTGCGCCTGCAACTTTTGCTTGATTAGCGGCTTCGCCTTTACATAACACCAGCACTTTGACTTTTTTGCCTGTGCCATTAGGGAGCATCAGAGTCCCTCTTACCATCTGGTCAGACTGTTTTGGGTCTGCGCCAAGATTAAAAGACACTTCGACTGTTTCGTCAAATTTTACATGCGGCGCTTTTTTAAGGAGTGTTACAGCCTCTTGAATAGAATAAGTTTTATTTTTATCAGCAATTACTTTATTTATTTCTTTTCGTCTCTTGCTTAACTTTGCCATAATTGCCTTAGATGCTTCTTATTTCTTCTCGACTCTCCGCCACTGAAACAATGGCGGGCCGCTCGAAGAATAATAATACTGTTCGAGCGGACATTGTGGCTATGCATGCACGCCCAGTCGAGAACCCTTCGACAAGCTCAGGGCAGGCTATTCCACCACGTCTATCCCCATACTCCTCGCTGTGCCTTCTACTATCTTCATTGCAGCTTCAACTTCTATCGTATTAAGGTCTTTCATCTTCAGCTGGGCGATTTCTTTTACCTGAGCCTTTGTAACCTTCCCCATCTTCTCTTTATTCGGCTGGCCTGACGCCTTTGCTATCCCGCAGGCGCGTTTCAAAAGTACTGAACATGGAGGGCTTTTAATTATAAAAGAAAATGACCTGTCCTCGTACACGCTTATAACAACTGGTAATATCAAGCCAGGCTTGTCCTTTGTCTTTTCATTAAAAGATTTGCAAAATTCCATTATGTTCACGCCGTGCTGGCCTAATGCAGGCCCAACTGGCGGCGCTGGATTTGCTTGAGCGCCTGTTACGTACAGTTTTATCATTGATTTTATTTTTTTAGCCAATGTATGGTCACCTCTGAATTTTATGGTCCAGGCTTACTTAGCCGGGACCATAAAATTGGTTAAGGAATTCATATTTATATGCGTTCTGCCTGCCAGTATTCCAGCTCAACTGGTGTAGCTCTTCCGAATATAGAAACCATTACTCTTACCTTGCCTTTATTCGGGTTTACTTCTTCTACTGTGCCGTTAAAATTTATAAAAGGGCCTTCGATTATTTTTATGTTATCGCCTTTTTCAAAAACTACCTTCGGCGTTGGTTTTTCCTTTTTCTCTTCTGTCTGCTTGATTATGTGGTTTACTTCGCTTTCTAATAAAGAAACAGGCTTTGACTTTGAGCCTATAAATCCTGTAACGCCTGGCATGTTTCTAATGACATACCAGATGTCATCATTAAGATCCATCTCAACTATCACATAACCTGGGAAGAATTTTCTTAAGGATATCTTTTTTTTACCGTCTTTTACTTCTGAAACCTGCTCCGTAGGTATGAGGACCTGAAAAACATTATCTTTTAACACACCTTCCTGTATCTTGGACTCTATACTAGCCTTTACCCTGTCTTCCTGTCCTGTTAAAGTGTGTATTACGTACCAATTATGACTCATATAAAGAGCAACCCTTACCTTAATATAAGACCGATGAATCTCGACAACACTATATCCACCATACCTATAAACATAGCCAAGAGAAGCGTCGATGCTATAACAACTGTTGTGGAGCCGACAAGTTCATCTTTTGTTGACCATGATACTTTCTGCATCTCCACTTTTACTTCTGTTATAAAATTTGTTATCTTTCCGAATATTTTCATATTTATATTTTTGGCCCTGTACCAGTCGCTAAGCTATCCGTTTACTTGCTACCTTTTTCGCTCCGGTGCAGGGCTCATGAACCACTTAACTCTTATGGTTTACCATGAATCCGAGCGATATATCGACCAGCCATCTAATTCCTAGCGAGTGGTTCATGGCAGGCCAGGAGGGATTCGGCGCTTTGCCCTTCGGGCAAAGTCGGCCACTCGTTCCGCTAAACAGATGCTCCTTGCCGGCCTCACATCTCGGCCGGCCTGCTAAACATTGCTCCTTATTCGTCGCAATAGCAGTAGTCGCATCTATCGGAACTCACTTCGAATCCCCTGGAACCTATAATATTTTAGCCAACATGGCAGGCCAGGAGGGATTCGAACCCCCAACGCGCGGCTTTGGAGACCGCCGCTCTACCAGTTGGAGCTACTGGCCTGTTAATGAGTAGACAATTTATGTCGTCCGCCACTGAAGCAATGGCGGACTCCATAAATTGTAGGCCACCGGCCGTCTGCGAATTATTTTTCCTCTTTATGCAACGTCCTTTTTTTGCAAAATTTACAAAACTTCCTTATCTCAAGTCTTCCTGTTTGTTTTTTCTTATTCTTGGTGCTTGTATAATTACGCCGCTTACATTCTGTGCAGGCGATGATTATGAATTCGCGCATTGCGTTTCCTTTGTCGCATTGTTCGTAGCTCGTCGCTCGTGAATCGTGGTTCGTAGTTGTTCGTTACGAGTCACGAACAACGAGCGACGAACGACGATTACGCAATTATCTCCGACACCACTCCCGCTCCAACTGTGTGCCCGCCTTCACGAATCGCAAAGCGGAGCTCTTTTTCCATGGCGATAGGGATTATGAGTTCTCCTTCTAATTCAACGTTGTCTCCAGGCATGACCATTTCAACGCCCTGAGGCAGTTTTGCGATCCCGGTTACGTCAGTGGTCCTGAAGTAAAACTGGGGCCTGTAACCATTGAAGAAGGGCGTATGCCTTCCGCCTTCTTCTTTTGTCAATATATATACTTTTGCTTTGAATTTTGTATGGGGGGTGGTGGAGCCTGGTTTCGCAAGGACTTGCCCGCGCTCAATATCAGCTTTTTCAACGCCTCTTAAAAGGACTCCTACGTTGTCTCCTGCTTGCCCTTCATCAAGAAGCTTTCTGAACATCTCGATGCCTGTAACTACTGTTTTCTTGGGCTTTTCTGTTAAACCTACTATGTCAACATCTTCTCCTATCTTTATAACGCCTCTTTCTATACGGCCGGTTGCAACTGTTCCGCGGCCAGTGATGCTAAATACGTCTTCAACAGCCATTAAGAAAGGTTTTTCAACATCTCTTTTTGGCAGGGGGATATAGGAATCAACCTGCTTCATGAGGTTCAGGATTGGGCCGCAATTTTTGCATTCATCTTTGCCACAGCCGCAGTTCATTGCGTTAAGGGCTGATATCCTTACTATCGGGATCTTGTCCCCGGGGAATTCATACTTTTTAAGGAGGTCTCTTACTTCGAGTTCTACGAGGTCTAATAATTCTGGGTCGTCAACTGCGTCAACTTTATTTAAGGCCACCACTATCGCAGGGACGCCTACCTGGCGGGCCAGGAGTATATGCTCTCTTGTCTGAGGCATTGGGCCGTCTACAGCAGAGACTACAAGTATTGCCCCGTCCATCTGGGCAGAACCCGTGATCATGTTCTTTATATAATCAGCGTGCCCTGGGCAATCAACGTGAGCGTAATGCCGGCTTTCGGTTTCATATTCTGCGTGATGGACATTTATTGTAACCCCGCGTTCCTTCTCCTCAGGGGCGTTATCTATTTCATCGTAGTTCTTTGCCTGGGCTAAGCCGCGGCTAGAAAGAACCTTTGTGATAGAGCTGGTGAGCGTGGTCTTACCGTGATCAACATGCCCTATGGTGCCAATATTTACGTGTGGTTTTTTACGCTCAAATTTTTCTTTTGCCATGTTAATATCCTCCCAAATTTTGCGAAGCAAAATTTGATCCCGAGCGACTATTGTCTTTTATATATGGTCGCGAGGGACCTTATTGTAGGGAACAGGCATGCCTGTTCCCTACGCTCCGATTATCTTTTCTGCTATATTTCCAGGAACTTCCGAATAATGAGAAAGTTCCATTGTATACGAAGCCCTGCCCTGTGTCAAGCTTCTTATGCTGGTTGCGTAACCAAACATCTCTGATAGCGGAACATCGCCTCTTACAATCTTTATCTTGCCCTTTTGCGTAATCTCTCTAATCCTGCACCTTCTGGAATTCAGGTCGCCTATGACATCTCCTGTATAATTTTCCGGGAATATCGCTTCAAGATTCATTATTGGCTCCATCAATTTGCATTTAGCTTTTCTCAAGCCATCGCCGAGAGCTATTGAAGCAGCCATTTTAAAAGCCAGCTCGCTGGAATCAACTTCATGATACGACCCGTCAATAAGAGTCACGCTGGTGTCTATCACAGGATATCCTGCCAGGACGCCTGTCTTCGCAGCCATATCTATTCCATCTTCTACGGCAGAAATGTATTCTTTCGGTATAGCCCCGCCTATAATCTTATTTTTGAATTCTATGCCTGAATCCTGTTCTCCTGGTTTTATAATAATTACCACATGGCCATACTGGCCGTGGCCGCCTGTCTGCTGTATGAATTTACCGACTGAGCGGACTTCTTCGCTGGGCATCTCTTTATAAGCAACCTGTGGAGCGCCTGTTTTCGCAGTCACTTTGAATTCTCTTGACAACCTGTCTATAATAATTTCCAGATGCAACTCTCCCATCCCTGATATAATTGTCTGGCCTGTTTCCGCATTATAATGAACCTTGAAAGTAGGGTCTTCTTCCTGCAATTTATTCAAAGCCATGCCAAGTTTATCCTGGTCCATTTTAGTAGCAGGCTCTATTGCCATTGAAACAACCGGCTCCGGGAAATGTATCTTCTCTAAGACAATAGGATAATCTTCGCTGCAAAGTGTATCTCCTGTTTTTGTATTTTTGAGGCCTACCACACCCACAATATCCCCTGCGCCCGCAATTTTCACGATCTCCTGCTTATCTGCGTGCATACGCACTATCTTGGCAAGCCGCTCTTTTGAATCCTTGTTAGCATTATACACATAAGAGCTTGGCTGAATTGTGCCTGAATATATGCGCACATATGTCAATCTTCCCACATAAGGGTCTGTTACTATCTTGAAACATAACCCGCAAAAAGGCTCATTATCGTCTGTCTTTCTGGAAACCTCTTCATTTGAATGAGGGTCCACGCCTTTTATGGGCAGGACATCTAAAGGAGAAGGAAGGCAGTCGCACACTGCGTCCAAAAGCATCTGGATCCCCTTATTCTTAAAAGATGCTCCGCATAATACAGGCACAAACATATCTTTTATAACTGCTTTTCTCAGCACAGCCTTTATTTCTTCTATGGATGCCTCTTTATCATGCACATATTTACCCATCAATAATTCATCATGTTCTGCGAGTTTTTCAATCAGCCCATGCCTAAATTTCTTTGCTTCCTGCAGCATGCCCTCTGGCACAGCTTCTTCTCTAAAATTATCCTGCGCTTTTTCTTCTTCAAATATATAGGCTTTCATATTTATCAAATCAATCACGCCTCTAAAATCATCCTCATGCCCTATTGGAAGCTGCAAAGGAAACGCATTCGCTCCTAATTTTTCTTCAATGTCATGAAAAACTTTCAGAAAATCAGCGCCTGTGCGGTCCATCTTATTTATAAAAGCTATCCTCGGAACCCTGTAGTTGTCTGCCTGGCGCCACACTGTCTCGGACTGAGGCTGCACCCCGCCTACGCCGCAGAATACAACAACCGCTCCATCCAGAACCTTTAAAGACCTCTCAACCTCTGCTGTAAAATCCACATGGCCTGGGGTATCTATAATATTTATTTTACAATCTTTCCAGTCGCAGGTAGTAGCTGCTGCCGTAATAGTAATCCCCCTTTCCTGTTCCTGCTCCATCCAGTCCATTGTAGCTGTTCCTTCATCTACATTGCCTATTTTATATAAGCGGCCTGTGTAGAAAAGTATCCTTTCCGTAGTAGTTGTCTTACCAGCGTCTATATGGGCTATGATTCCTATATTCCTTAATTTTTCTAAAGGAACTTTTCTTATCATGTGTCTTTTACTCGTCTTTGTCTGTGTTATTACTTCCATCTTTTGTCAATATTCCTCTGTCTCATGTCCCATGTTCCTTGTCCCTTCTCAACTTCAGTCCTTACCATCTATAATGCGCAAATGCTTTGTTAGCCTCTGCCATCTTGTGCATGTCTTCGCGCTTCTTTATGCTGGAACCCTGGCCTTTGTACGCTTCCATTATTTCTTCTGCAAGTTTCTCGTACATCGGCTTGCCTTTTTTCTGGCGGGCAAAATCCCGTATCCAGCGCATAGCAATCGATGCGCCCCTGTCGCTTTTTACCTCTATGGGAATCTGGTATGTAGCTCCGCCAACCCTTCTGGGCTTTACTTCCAAAAGCGGCCTTGCATTATCAAATGCTTTCTGCAGAACCTCTATGGAATTTTTATTCCCTGTTTTTTCAGAAATTATATCCATAGCGCTATATACAATACGCTCTGCAGTGGACTTTTTGCCTTTTT
>MNVP01000024.1:13214-14020 GCA_001871815.1 Candidatus Omnitrophica bacterium CG1_02_40_15 | reverse complement strand
TAAGGTTGTACCTTCTGGGGCTGTTTCAGGATTTATCCTTTTTAATGTATTCTCAAGTTCGGATTTATTGAACTTTGCTAAGCATGCGCAGAATTCAGCTTTATTTACGATTGACACAACGGCGCAGCTTGTTCTTTTAGCGCTGCTTGCCGGCTTTGCTGTTTTTGTAATCCTAAGCATCCTGCGGCATACGCAGCCCTCTCAGGCTCCTCCGGCGGGGCAACTTGACTTGGTTGCTCATAGGTCTAAAACTGCGGTAGTGAGCATTGATTTAGATTATTTTTCACTGACGGAAAGATTTACTGGTCTTCTTGATGAATTAATAACTTTAAAGAATAATCCTACCCCAGAACAGATTGATGCTGAGATTGAAACTTTAATCAAAGCTATAGCTAAAATTATAAATGCAGGTATTGAGATTTCTGCAATAGTGGTGGTGAGATCGCCAGACTACACTAATAGGGAGCATATTAAATATATAGAAAAGAATTTACTAAAAGCGCTAAGGAAGCTTAAGTTAAGAGTTACTACTCATGTCTTTGAGTGGCACAAAGATATATGGGATATCTTATCGGAGTTAAGGTCTTCAGTATGTTTTAATTTTGACAGCCACCCTGACAAGAAGGAAACTTTAAGCGTAAGAAATAGCACAAGTTGGGCTTATCATGTATTTTTCTTGCAGTCCATTAAAGTCCAACACCTGTCTGTAGAATGGTTAGGATCTCTTTTTTCTCTTGACCCTGCGCGTACGGAGAGCGTGCTTGACGAAGAGCAGTTTAAGGCGGTCGTAGAATTTGTCAGTGATT
>MNVP01000024.1:0-13192 GCA_001871815.1 Candidatus Omnitrophica bacterium CG1_02_40_15 | reverse complement strand
TGTCAGTGATTTAGAAAGCCAAGGCAAGATTATAACCGCGTTGCCTGAAACCGCAGCAGATAAAGCATTAAAGGTTCAGATGACAAGGGTCTTGGAGTCTATAGAAGAACATGTGGCAGCTGATGTGCTTTTGAGCAATACGCGGGTTATCAGGTGGCCAAAAGATTGGTTGCCTGCGATAGATTATCTTAAAACAGAATTCGGCATAGAAAAGCTATACAGCGTCAATGTATTCATAGATGGCATTTATTACATTATCCTGATCAGCGATGAAGAACCGGAAATATCCATTGCCTGGGAGGCAAAAGTGATTTCTTCAGCCGGCCAATTAGCATATGCAGAATTGTATGCAGCAGCATCTTCACTGGCTGATCAGTTAAGAAGTATCTTATCAGCCGGACAAAGCACTGCTTTAGCGCCTGCGGAAAATATGCAAGCAGGAATAGTGCCAGGGGGGATGCCGCAGGAGGAATATGATTTAGTAAGATGGCAAGGCGCACCAGGTTATCGTTGGATAAGGCTTCTTGAGCAATATGGCATAGATGTTTCTTACTCCGTGGAGCAGACAAATTCAGGCATAACAATAGTCTGCTATCTTAAGAATAGCCACGGCGTATTGGGAACGATAAATATTACCATTGGCAATAACAGGGTAATAGAAACATCATCCCTTGGCCCCTTATATTGGCTCGTTACCACATGTAAGCTCATACCTAATAATGAGCTAGGTAGACTAATCACTTTTTTTATGGATGACATGCCTTGTTTCTTAGATGGTATTCTGCGAGGAGCAGATATTAACTATACATTATATACAGTAAGATTCCCGGTATATGACTTTTTTACTTATCCCTACCTCTCATTTATTCTAAGACATTGTGGCGTTGAACTGCAAGCTGTTAATTCCAACCTAAGTGCATATTATTACCTACTTTTCGCTATTGCCGAGGATTTAAGTTTGGCATTCATTGATGTGGAACAACCTCAGTATCCAGCTTTGCCTGGGCCGGGGCAGAAACTTCTACCCTCTCTTGCGCCAGAAGATTATTCAGCCCAAAGGAGGACTTCTATTCCCAAAAAAACCCAGCCACAACCTTCTCTTGTAGGATATGTACTATTATTGATTGTAGCTCCTCTTTTAATGTGTATCCTAATTTGGTTTGGCCCAGCTTTGTTCACCGGTGAACAATACCAACTTTTTCCATATGTTGCTTTTGAGCTCGCTTTTCTTATAGGTGTAGTAGCAATACAATTGCTTAGGAAAATTAAAGATGTTACTGGCAGCCTGGGGGATCATGAAGATATAGACCCAGAACCTCCGGCAGATGAGAGTGCAATAGGCGACGACAGTGGCTTATATGGGTTAATAATAGGAGCGCCGTTATTTTTGGCTAAGGATTTTGCTTCGGGCCTTCTATCCATCGCTGCCCAGGGTGCCGACAGCGCAGGTTTTAATATTGAGGCAGCGCTGATAATAGGCGCAATACTTGGAGTAATAGTATTCGTATTATTCTGGAGATCGCAGAGAGAGGTGAATAGTTTTGTTATTGGCATAGCTATTGCAGGGTTCATCGTTGGTTTCATAGCGGCAGGGGGCATTTTTTCTTCTTTGCCAACGGCGCCATCAACGCAACCCTCAACTCCTGTGCCGGCAACAAATACGCCATTGCCGACAGAGACTCCTGCTCCTGTAACTGGCGTGCCCTGGTGGAGCTGGTTCGTGGGTTGGCCTTGGTGGTGTTACCTTCCTTGCTGCCCGGTCGTAATAGCTATCATCATAGGTATACTTTCTATTATAACAAAGGTACGATCAATAGATAGGGGAAGGAAGATAGATTATACGCAGCCGCATGCCGATGATGAGGGTAAATTTTTAGATGCCATAGACGATGAATTTCCAGATGATGGAGGTAGTAGTGTTTCACCTGTGGATGGCGCGCATTGGTTAGGCGGCCTGATGTTGTTGCCGGGGGTTATGCTTTCCGGGTTGACCCACTCAATCAATCCGCTACTACTCATAACCTCGGCCCTACCTTTTGTTGCTCTTGGGATGGTAGCTGCAGCCCAAGATTCATTATCAGAACAACTTCAGGATATTACCGATGAATTTGCTGAGCTTAAAGAGCGATTGAATAATAGAGGTATTGCGCTTGGGGTGTGGTTTTTTGAGGAGAGCGGGGTGATAGAATTTGTCTTTGCAACTGAAAGTGGCGAGCAACAGGTTTCTATTATAGGGCGCTTAAAAGAGAATGTATTAGAGATTGAGTCGTTGGAGGAATTTAACGCATTTATGGCATCCTATTATGACGATACATCTGAACCGCTGCAACTATTTTTAGGTTCCCTTAACGCAAATAATAGATTTAGCGGCCTTGAGATTAGAATTCCTGAGGAGATAGTGGCAGAGCCTGAGCCAATAGCGCGTTATAGCAATAGCAGGGCAGGATTTATTCCATTAGGCCTTATTTTAGCAGGCATAGCTCTTATCGTAGGCTTTATGACAATGGTTTTTAAATCCCAGCCGCAGCCGTCGACTACTGCCACTACAGCGCCCCCTGTTGTAGTTAATTCCTCGACTCCAGAATTCGCTACTTCTAATCTAGGGGTGGGGGGATTAATACCTAATGAATACCAGCCTTATGTTTTACGGAATACGCACCCTGAAGTTCGCAAATATTGGTATACAACTGAGTTTGGTTATATGGCTGCGGACATTGATAGTGCGGTAGTAAATGATGAATATGATGCGCAGAGAATACCGTTTGATAGCGTTGTTAAGGTAGCCATCCTTGCTCCTTTTAATGGGAAAGTCATAGACGCTATCGATATTAACAGGCATACTACCGAGGCAGGCCGTGCTTGGTATTCTGGTTGGACAGTATTTATAATTAGTGATGTTGGGGACCTTTTGATTTCTATCAGTCATCTCTGGGATGGTTCAGTAGCAGTTAGACAAGGTCAAGAGGTAAAGAGAGGTGATTTTTTAGCATATATGGGTGGCTACCCGGAACTTGATGATCCTTATGGTGATTTAGAATTGTCTTGCTGTCCCCATATTCATGTTGGGGTGTCAATAAGAGATGATATAAATGGTCAGTCGCATCCTCATCCCGGAATAGAGGGACTATGGAGGCCAATAGATATATATGAGTGGTTAGGAACGGCGTCTTCTTCTATTCTACCGGCTGCGGCTCCGGATAATCCTTCTTTGACTTATTCTTTGCCTGCAAACAGCGCGCTGCCTTGTTGCGTGCCGTTGGGCATTCTGGGCTCTGCCTTAGCCGCTTCTTCCGGTGTCAGCGCAGCCGGTATCCTTAATTTAGCAGGAGTATTAGCACTCTTGTTTGTCACAGGCGCAATTATTTATCTTAACAGGGGGATTTTAGCCAGGTTAATCAAAGCAGATAGGCTAAAAGAGTTAATAGAGTCAGTAATGCCAATCCGCGCCGCGCCGGTGGTGGCAGTGATTTTTCTTGCTATCCTGGCTGTTCTTAATTTTGCCTTTATTGGCCTTGGTTCATCCGTAGCATCAATTCTGCCGTTTATGGCTTTAGGTATGGTTCAGCCGATTGACGAGCCTGTCTGTTATGATGTAACAAATAGCTATGATGGCATAAGGCGGTTTGTTAAGTTCTTACTCGACAAGAAAGGCATTGAGCTTGTGGTATTACAGTATGAAGATGCGGGCGCGGTAGTGATAGAATACCAGTTTGGCTCTCAAGAAGCGGTTATCCGGCTAGATTATTATAATTCGAATGGGCAGGATATATTACAGGTGTATCCTTTGGAGGATTTCTATGCGTTTATGCGATCCAGAGAAATAGATGATTTTTCTGGCTTAAGGTTATTTTTGAAATCCCTGGCTCTAACTCAAGAATTTCGCGGATTTATGGTTGTTATTCCGGTGGCTTCTCAAGAGGAGCAGGATTGGGCAGCGGGGGTTTTCAGGAACGCAGGGTTTGAGAATGCTAATATTAACTTGTCGGAACAAAAAGGAACTTTATATGTTACAGGCATTATTAATTCTTGCCCTGAAGTGGCAGTGCCTCAGAGGAGGCAGCGAGCCGGGACAGCGCCAAGCCAAGCCGAAAACCCAGTTAGCACATTCATACGCGTGCAATTAACAGGCAGTTTATGTTCTTTCTTTTCTATTGTCGCTTATATTATTTGGATTGCAATAGACCATCCTTCTATTGTTTTGGCTCTGACATTAGGCGTGGTACTGGAGGTAGGCATAATATTTTTTGGGAGCGTTTTTGCCTTAGGTACTGAGGAAGAGGTAAGAGAAAAATCAAAAGGCGTGGTAGCTGGCATCGCCATATTTAATATAATAGCGCTGTTTCCTATTATAACTAAAGTAGCTTTCTGGTTGTCGCACGCTGCTAAAACTATACCCACTCCTGAACCTAACCCTATGACTACGTCTCAGCCTACGCCTACACAACAACCTCAAGCCACCCCGGTTGCCAGCACTTCAGAATTAACAATGTGGGGGTTAATTCGTATCCAGGATCAACCCTCCATCATACGAAGGCGACATGATAATCCGGGTTATTGGGAGGATTATCTGGCTGTTGATATCAGCGCTGTAGCTTCTGACCAGAGCGCAGGAGTACCCGTCTATGCTCCTTTCTCCGGCAGAGCCCGCGATGTGGCCAATCTTGACCCGAATTCAGCTGAAGGATTAACCTACGGTTATTCTGGCTGGACAGTTTTTATGGTAAGCGATGACCAGAGAATCTTGCTTGCCTTAAGCCTCGGAGATGGCTTGGCAGTAGTTAAGCCGGGCGATTATATTAACAAAGGGCAGGGTCTTGGGTATATGGGCAATTCAGAAGATATGGGTATGCATGTTCATGTATCCGTGTTATTGCGTGTGCCGGATAATACCAAACACAGCCAAACTCATCCGAGGATAGAAGGCTGGTGGACGCCAATGGATATAGGAATGCTAGAGACGAGTATTCCCGGCGTAAGATATAGTATGAATGAATTAGCCTTAGCCTTGACCGTGGGGTATTTTGAGGTGGGATATGATGAGAGTATGGGCCGGGATAATCCGGATTTTTATCGTTCAATTTTTGCTGCTTATGCCTGGGTATTGGTAAATAGATTGACATTTGTTAAGGTTACTAATGAGCCTGGCCTAAGGCAAGAGGAGGCCTTAGAGTGTAGCTCAGTAGAAGGAATTCTGACTGCCTCGGGACAATTCAACGCGTATTGGGATGATCGGAATACGAAGTTCTTTGACTTATGGAGAAAATTCTCACAAAAATGGGGTCCCAACGCGCAGTTTGACGATACGAAATGGAAAGAGTTTTTATATGGAACACCTGGAACAGAAACCGAGGATGGATTCATAAAAATGGCTTCTTGGGCTAAAGAGAGGATTGAATTGCTCGCTGCTACAGTTAAAGGGGTATTTGACGGTGAAATCCCGGATATTACCTACGGCGCTACCAATTTCCAGGTTGTCAGCAAAAGTACAGCCGGCAGCAACCAGATGAATTGGGCTAACCAGCGTTTTAGCATCAGGCTGGGTCTGACAGATTTTAGCCAGCGTTGGCCGGGCGACAACTACCATTATGAAAGAAAATTATGTTTAAAGAATCCTATAGCAGCAGCAATTGATAGATTAGAAGGAGATTTAACAGGATTGACCGATTGGGCTGAAGGGAAACCAAGATCAAATGCCGCAGGCCTGTTTCTTTTTGTTCCAGCTGTTTTAAATATAAAATCAATTTCTTTTAGTCTGACTTCGGTATTCAATCCTCAACTTGTCGACTGGCGCGAGCTTTTCCTAAACAGCCCGCCGCAGGATATAACATGGCTTTATTTTGGCACAGCCGTCGTTTTTATAATTTTTATATATGCTTTGATTCGTTCACTTTCGAATTGGCTTGAAAAGGTTTACCTTATCAATCCTAATGGTGTCAAACCTATTAATGATGCAGAATTAGATGTTAATTATTATAAAACCTTAGGCATCAATCCCAATATTATTAAAGCTGCAGAGTCTCTTATAAGAAGTGGCCTTTTGGCTGGTTATTTTGTGCAGTATTATCTGGGGTTGCTTTCGATGATTAACCCAGCCTCGCAGGAATTAAGGGTGGGTTATGTAGGTTCCGGTTCGGATATTTCTACTATTTTATTGGCGACAGATTTTACCGAAGCATATTTTATTGATAAAAGAAAAGCAAGGGCAGAGAGATTAATAAAATATCTTGATGGAAAACGCGATGCAATGGAACGAATCCTTTTGTATTATGGCTATTTTGGCCTTGAGTTATTTGTTGTCCTGGAATTGCAAGCAATAGGGATTCAACGTGAAGACATAGAGGTAATTAGCGATGAAAAAGGAAGAACGGTATTAATATTTAGTTTACCCGGCGAAAGCAAAACACGGAAAGTAATATTTGTTCAGCAAAATATTCTCAGGTCCAATCCCGAATTAAACGAAGAATTAAGGAGTAAATTAGATATTTATTATCAAAAGGCAACTGAAAATGTCAGCCGTTATTACGGGCTATATTTACCTGATGTTTTCGGATGGGTTAAGCCGGGAGGCCTCTTTATGTTAAATAATTATATTAAGATAGATGACAGTTTTGACCCCATAAGAATCTCAAGGGTCACATTATCGCCTTTACACGATGAATATCTATCCCAGTTAGAAGATTATATTTTGGGTGTTATTCCGTCTCATAGGTATTATGGCTGGCAGATGTCTTTATATCAGAAGATAGATGTTAACGAAGGCCGTTCATCAACCCCTAATCAGGTTATCGCCAGGATGGTGCGCAAGATATTGCCCGGGGGCAGCTACTTTAAAATAATTTCAAAAGTAGTCCTTACTTTAAGCTTTTTGTCTATAAGTCTTGCTA
Organism: Candidatus Omnitrophica bacterium CG1_02_40_15; assembly: GCA_001871815.1. GTDB lineage: Bacteria > Omnitrophota > Gorgyraeia > Gorgyraeales > Gorgyraeaceae > UBA10183. The sequence continues at coordinate 6,308 of MNVP01000024.1, read as the reverse complement.
TGGCTTCAATTGATTTCCGTATATTTGTGCCTTTCTCCTTAGCAGCAATAATCAAGGTATGCGGCATCATTATCAGTTTGGGCATCGCTTTGGAATCCATTCTTTACTTTATAAAGAGGCGGGACGAAATCATCAAATTCATAAAATCTATTCCGCCCGCAATCCGTAAGTACAATATTATTAAATATATTTATTTTTTAGCCAGGGCAGATAATGATAGAGAAGGCGCATTGTTGAGTGAAATGCTGGTTTTAGGCAGGATGGAGCGCGTTGAAGAGCAGGCGGTAAGGATATACGGCGATGCTTGGTTTTATCATAAGGCAGGAGAATTTCTATTGCAAGAATTAGGTATGCCGCAGAAATATATGGTAGTAGCCCGTTATTGCCTGGCCCTTCTAATATCCTCAGATATAGCTAGGTTTGAGCCTCCTATCAGCCCAGAGTTTTTAAAGAAGGTCACCGAGATTAAATTGGCAGCCATAAAAGAATACAAAGGCACCGTTATTTATAATAAAAAGACCTATGCTCTTAATATCTATAGCGAAGATACAGTAGCTGCAGAAGATATTAAGGCTTTGCAGGAGCTTTTAAAGATAAAAGATATACATGAGATTAAAGCAAGTAAGAGGAACTATAGGAGAGGGGAAATATTAAGGGCCATAGAGCACCTTCCTACTGACAGAGATATAACCATATGGTTTAGCTCTCACGGAGGAGGCAGTTATATCAGCGTTGCGTGCGCCTATAAATCATCAAAAAGAAGCAGTATCGGTTATAGAAGGTTAGCTAAGGCCCTGATATCCGCTCATACCAACGGAGTTGATTTAAGGAGAGTTAGGATTATTATAGATACTTGCTTTGCCCAGCAATTTATCTGGTTGCTTCAAGGCGCACTTCTTAAAGCAGGCGTTCCTTCGCCTTTATTGGTTGCTACGAGCGCCTGGAATGCTGATGGTTATGGTGATGTCCTTATTAATGGTTTAAAAGCTGTGTTACCTAAGGAAAACCAAGACATTAGAATAACTAATTTTTTAAAAGTAAAATATAAAGTATTTAAACGCACAGAACTTTATGTCTTTCCTCCCTTAACGCCAGAAGAAGTAGCTAGTATAGATGCGCAATTAAAAGCGGCCTATGAAGAAGCAAGAGTTTTTCAAGAAGGAGTATCTTCAGATGATAATTTGGCGATTTTACCCGCCTTAGGGCCCATCCTGGCTTTAGGACCGGTTATTAATTCCATCCTTAACCCGCAATTGGCTGAATGGCTTAAGCTTACTTTGCACAGTCCGCCAACGGAACCCGCGTTTAACTTAAGTTTAATTATTATTCCCTCTCTTGTAATATTAATAATCTTTGCTCTTTCTTTGCTCGCATTCGTATTTAGTAAAAAATCACCTCAAAAAAACAACTCCTCCATCTCTGAGAATATCTATTTTGAGGAGCTTGATGAAGATTTCATAAGTAAGATGAGCCCGGGAGATTTAGAGCTGTTATCCCTGATACTCAATAGCAGCAGGGAGGAGCAGTTTAAATTACCAGAGCAATATCCGGGTAAAATTTACCGGAATGTTTTTGATATGCGATATGACAGAGACGAAGGAAGAACAATGTATCTAGTATTAGAAATACCGGTTCAAGTGGGAGACAGGACAATTACAATTTTACGATTAAAAGGGGTGATGCCAGAAATTGGTATTAATGGAGAGGTGGCTTGTTATATGGGAAGAGGTTTTACGGGCCGTATTTTATACATTAATAAAACAGGGGACTTAAACGCAGTAGCAGATATGACCGGAGATAGTTTAGGCACTATGTCAGCGCAAGATTTAGATGCAGAATACGCTGAGACCAAAGATCTGATGACTGATGGGTTAATGGCCGTGCATTATCTGATTGCGAAAGGGCGATATTTAAATAAGACCTTCAGAAAAGAAGGGGTAGGTTTTATTATATTTGGCCTGGAGGGCCCAGACATACGATTAGTAATTCCTAAAAAATCAACACCGCAAGGTCCTAGAATTAGCGCCATAAATCTTATGACCGGGAAGTTAGTTGAGATAGTTGATGAAGAATCATTGCTTGAAATTATTGGAAAGATTTTAAGAAATTTACATGATAGTGGACATTTTCATGGCTTCCCTCATTTAACAAACATTGGCATCAGCTTGGTGGCGGGTACAAAAGGCGAGGTTGTTCTCAATGACTTGGAAACGGTCCGCAAGGACGAAAGAGGACTTTCTTATAAAGAAATCACTGGTTTAAGGTTTATTGATTTATCATGTTTAATATATGATTTAGTAACAGCTCAGGTAAAAATTAAAACCAACAATGGACATTACTGCCTCGCTGATCTTAGTCACCTTGTCTTTATGTTATTAAAGGGATACTTCTACGATTATGATCCAGCGTTATCTGAATTTGAAGACATGGTAAGAGCATCGGCAACAAAAAATCTTGCGTTCTTGTTTGCAATGAAACCACAAGATTCTTCTAGACGATTCCGGGTGCCTTTAACTATAAAAAGTAAACCCCATGGTCCCTTGGTTAAATATCTATCTTTTGTCAGCGCCAAATATATTAGAGACCGGGATCAGGTTAACCCAAGCAGTCTGGTTATGATGGCAGCGCCGTTTTTGGGGATGCCGGGATTAGCATCTTTGAACGGTATTTCAGAAGCGCTCTTTATAGCAGCAGGTATTATTTTCTGCTTCATGCTGGTAGTATCTCTTCTTATCGCCTTTCTGGTATGGAAATCCGGAAGTAATGCTCCTATTGCCCATCTGAAGGCTCCTCCTGCGCCTGGGGTTCCCCAGATTAACCTCGGCCGTTTAAAAGCCTCTATCCTGTTACGCACTGCCACAGGCATAGTGATGGCTGTGACTGCCTATCTTTTCTTAAACAGCGTTAAGGCAATATCTTTGCCCTTACCGTTTACCGTATTAAAGGCCATAGCGATCCTCGGCGTTCTTTTCTTTATTGTCCCGCTGATTATCTCAATCGTAAAATCCGCCATTATCCTTTATAAGGCAGAACAAGCGCGCAGGCAGAGGAGAGAGGAAAGAAAAGGCAAGAGAGGGGCAAAGTTAGGCTTCTCATGGATAAGACTTATAAAAGCTGGCGAGCAAGTAACAGCACCTTATAGAAACCAGGGCGTTGAGATGATAACCATGGAATCATTAGGTAGGCTATGGGTTAGCGCAGAAGATATGGAAGTAGCGCAAGCTTATATCGCGGTATCCATATCGGATATACTGATGCGTGCGGGGATTGGTTCTATTACTCAAGAAGTTTTGGAGGAAGCTGCCAGGATAGCTGTTGAGAGACTGCAAGAGCATGCAAGAGATGTAGTGTATGGTCCGGATACCATAGCGATCAATATATTCGGGGTAGATCAATCAGAGATGCAGAATGCGGTGAGTGTACTTGAGCAGGAATGTGGAGTGGAAAAGAGGTCTTCTATTCAGGCTGATAAATGGGAATCCAGCAAGCCGGATATCCTGGAGGCGATAAGGAATGCTCCTGTTGGAGAAGAAAGGGTTTTTTGGTTCAATTGTCACGGCCGTTCTTATAAAAGAGAGCCGGTATTAGATTTGAGATACGGAGAGATGACCCCTAAAGAGTTTATCATCACAGGTGCTGATTTGGAGCTTGCTTTTGCTAGGGCTATTTTAAGAGGGTGCAGGTTTAAGATAATTTTTGATACCTATCATGCGCAGGCAATAGGACTTCAGTTATATAACGCGCTTCTAAAAAGTTGTGGGTCTGCTCCTTTAATTATCTCCATAGCCGGTGCGCGCGAAGAAATATATCCATATTCATTTATCGATGCTTTACTCGGAGTTCATTATTGTGATACTCCGCTTACTTTTATGGATGTGGTGTTGGCAAGCTATAAATTATATATGACGCAAAAAGTCTATGTCTTGCCGCAAATTAGGCAGGAAGACTTAGTGAAGATACGTCAGCGCCTACTTTCAGCGCAGGTAAAGAAATCATCTGACCGCGCCTCTACTTCTTGGCCGCTGACACCGGAAGAAAACGGTGAATTAGACGCAATCATCAGTTCCCACAGAAAAGAAGTAAGGGGGTGGCTATTGGCCCAAAGAAGAGAGCCATATCAAAAAACAAAAGCCGTGATTATAGATATATTATTGCGAGTTGGGCATAATAATTTAGCAGAGAAATTAGAGAATGCAGTTGTGATTAAAGCGCCGCCTCAATCTGGCCTATGCAAAGCCATAAAAGACTTCGAGATAACTTATAGTGTAAAAGTATTTGCAATCAATATCCAATTAAAAGATAGAGATGTTATTGTAATCATCGCTCCCTACCGTATTGAAAAATCACTCTTTCATGAATCCGGCGCCTTGGCGCACTATCCTGATAACTATAATCGGGAATTAGAGAACTTAGCTTATCTGGCTCGGCTGGACGAGGTAATAGTAAACTTAGGGATTCAGGGGTTAAAAGCTGATTCCATACCTATTAGTGTTTTATACCGGATTAGCGATTCGGTTAGAATACAGCATCAAGGTATATTTATGCCTGGAACCGAAGTTATTTTTGTTGATGAAACAGGAGATCATGAAGTAACATTGGCACCCATATCCAAAGGAAGATACCAGGCTATTTTTATAGATGCATCATCAGGAAAAGAAGTAATTAGTAAATTCCCTGTAGCTGAGTCTTTTGTAAGAGGCAAAACAAGAATAAAAGATATCGAAATAGTTGATGGTAATAGAATAGTAAATTTATTGGATTTAATGATTGAAAAAGGTTTTACGCACCAAAAAATAAAAGAAGAGGTTCTATTTGTAGAGGCAAACTCATATTTGGTTTACAATCCTAATAATAACGAGGTACGTATTATTGAAGAGCCGACCGAAAGAGTTTTTAATTATATTTTAGCTACTGGAAAAATATTCCGAGTTGATAGTTTTAAGCCAACAAAGAGGTTTTTTATAGGTAAGAAGCTTATTGTTATAGATATACATAGTCACGGTATATTTTCTCAAAAAGAAAAATTGGCTACTTCTCTAGAGATAAAAGTAGATATTGATAGTTTAATATTGGATTTAAGGCAATCCATTATGAATTCTTATTTATTAGATATTGAAGGCATTGAGAATGAGTACAGAATCATTATCGGCGAGACCGAAGAAGGATTTGAATTTCTGCTTTTGCATGGATTTGTGAAAGCGCCATATGTTTGTTGCGAGATTAGTAGGTACGATTTTAAGGCGCATCAATGGAATCTGGTAGAATCGCGCTCAGAAGCAATTAGTGATTTTAGAAATTCACTGGGCTTCTCCCTATTTTTCTTATCTATTCCCCTGATATTTTTAAATCACAATTTTACCCCATATCTATTCTCTATAGCGGCAGTAGCTATTCTTATCTTCTATCTTTTCCGCACAGGTTACTTTAGGCGCTTAGCCATAAATTTACAATCCGGCTTAAGCCCCTTATTTGCTCAGACCTCTTCCGTGGCTGATGGGGGAGCAATTTTGGGGCCGGCCGGAGCCGAATTAATAATAGCTATCGCGGTAATCCTGATTATCCACACTAACCGTGGCTGGTTAAGAGGCTTTGCGGTAGCGGCTGTTGTTTTGATGATTATTGGCCTGAGCGTTGCCTCAGGGGACACTTCTGCTTTGGCGCGAGAACCGTCCCTGCTTGGGATGGCGGCGGTAGTGGGAAGAGTAGCCATAATTAATACGCAGCCGCAGGCGTCCTCTGGTAAACTTGAAGCCATATCCAAATTGATTGTAGAAACTGCGCAGGACGATGGCGATATTTCTAAATTAAGCGAAACACTTTCTAGGATAAAGATAGGCGAGAAAGATATCCAGCTCTTAGTTTCAATGGCTTTTGCCCAGGCCAGAGAAACTCAGCTCAAGGCCAAGTTAGTTATTTTATGGTTGGAACTGGCTGACCGTATGGAGTCAGGAAAGGGGGTAGTCAAACAAAGTTTAAATATTGCCTTAAGTCGGCTGCCGGCTCAAGAATTAGCCGGTTTAGTTAATCAAGATTTGCTAAGCTATCCTGCTCATCCCGGTTTATGGGCAGGAGTTATACAAGAGATGCTGGCGCAGCCGCAGGCAGAGCAAGACACAGCTATTATCCGGTTTTTCATAGAAATTTCAAAATTAGAAGCAAACTTTGATTTTATTAATGCTATTCACGAAGCAGGCATTCTGCCAGCTTGTTTAGATGTCTTCAGAAGGGTTTATAAGCGTATGCCGGGCTTGACAAGAGAAATAGAAGAGACTGTGGCGCGCATAGCCATGGCCCAAGAACGCGGATCC
>MNVP01000070.1 GCA_001871815.1 Candidatus Omnitrophica bacterium CG1_02_40_15 | reverse complement strand
AGAAACATATGGCCTCCTCTGTTGACATTACAAGTATACCTTACTTTATACTCGATTGTCAAGATAATTAAGCCATTTTGTTGGCACTACATTTTTGACGAGTTTTCACCTCCAGATAGGATTTACCGACGATAAAATTACTTATTAACCCAAACTTGGCCTCCAAACTGTAGAAGAAAGGTTTGACACCTTTGAAGATAAAAATAGCCTGACTTTTGGGTCAGGCTATTTTTATGTAACTCTCTTGTTTACAATTAGTTACGATAAATTTGGCTGGAGGAGATGGAATCGAACCATCATACCGGGTTCCAGAGACCCGTGTCCTACCGTTAGACGATCCTCCAATTTTAACTGAAATTTATTATGCTATTGCTTCAGCCGCCAAAGGCGGCTTCGCAATGGCATGTTCAAGGCTTTCTGCGTTCTTTTACTTCATTCTCAATATACATCTTAAGACGTTTCTGATCGATCTGGCTGATGCCTTTAAAAATAACTCCCACTTCAAAAGTTTTGGAATTTTCTTCGCCTATTTTTTTTATCCAAACTACTTCGCCTTTAGCGAAGAGAGGCATTGAATCAAAAGGCGCTTCAAGCTGCATTTCTAGTTTAGTGCCTTTCATAAGCCGTTCGTAAACTATAAACCGCGCTCCGCTTTCGCTTATATCTCTGCCTACAATCTGATCCTGAGCGCAAGGCTCCTCTATAGTTTTATACTTTATTATAACAGGCCATTCTATCCTTACAAATTTTCTATTCTCTTCCATAACCTTTACGTCTGGGTTAAAACACGCTCCAGCCTTGTTACGACTCTGTCCTTGCCCAGAAGAGCCAGTACTTCAAACACGCCTGCTGAAACAGCTTTACCTGTCACTGCAACCCTTAACGGATGTATTAGGTCAGCGCTTTCTATCTTCAGCTCTTTTATCAAGGCCCTGGATTCTTTTTCTATATTTTCCTGCGTAAAAGGGTCTAATTTTTCAAGCCGTTCTCTTGTTATGCTTAGTATACTTGAAACTTTATCTTTTTTTAAAAACTTTTCCACAGCCTCTTCATTATACTGCACCTCATCTGACATAAATATCCCAAACTCTTCTTTAAATTCAACTAAGGTTTTAACCCTATAATGATAAAGCTCTGCAAATCTTCTAAACCATTTCTCGTCGCACTCAAGTTTAACCAATTTCTCAGGTCTACAGGCCTGAGAAATTGATACTGAGCCCGCTTTTGTTTCTGTGGCGGGCGAATGTATAAACTCCATCCCTATCTTTACAAATTCATCCAGAGAAAGTTTTCTTATATGCTCCCCGTTGATCCATCTTAGTTTATCCTGATTAAATTCAGCGCCTGTTTTATTTATGCGCTTCAGGCTGAATCTTTTTACAATCTCGCTCACGCTCATAAATTCCTTGTTATCTCCGGGCGACCACCCTAAAAGTGAAAGGTAATTTACGATTGCCTGCGGTAGATAGCCCATACTGCGGTAGTCAGTTATCGAAACAGCGCCAAAACGCTTGGATAGAGGCGCTTTATCAGGCCCTAATATTAAAGGTATATGCGCAAATTTAGGAGGTTTTACTCCAAGCGCGCTATAAAGCGCCACTTGCTTATTGGTATTTGAGACATGATCATCCCCTCTTATCACATGCGATATCCGCATCTCTATATCATCTACAACGCACGCAAAGTTATAAGCAGGGCTTCCGTCCGATTTCATTAACACCAGATCATCTATCAGAGTATTATCCACCTCTATTTCGCCGTGCACAAGATCATATATCTTTATTTTTTCGTCCGGTATTTTGAAAATAATCGCTTCCCCGTCTTTATAGGCCAGCCCTTTTTCAAGCAGGTTCTGGGCGCAAGCTTTATAAACATCAAATCTCTTTGCCTGAAAATAAGGCCCTTCATCCCAGTTTAACCCTAGCCATTTTAAATCTGTGAGAATTTCTTGCATATAAACATCACTTGAACGTTTTTGGTCGGTATCTTCTATTCTCAATATAAATACGCCTCCCTGCGATCTTGCGTACAGCCAATTAAAAAGAGCTGTCCTTACGCTTCCTATATGCAGATAGCCTGTTGGGCTTGGCGCAAACCTAACGCGAACCATACTCAAAACCCTTTCTTATAGCTTTTTCATTAATAGGTATCATATTATAATTAGAAACAGATAACGCATCCTTTAGCGCATCTATCAAAGATTCTAAAGAAACTATGCTTCTTTTTGCCAAGAGCGCCCCTAATATTATCATATTAGCAGATTTAAGGCTATTGAGTTCCGAAGCCATGTTAGTCGCAGGTATATTTAAAATATCTATATCATTTCTTGCAGCATCTATGTCTATAAGCGATTTATTCACTATTAGAAACCCGCCTTTTTTAACTCTGGTTTCAAATTTTTGAAGAGACGGCCTGTTCATAACAACACATATAGTAGGTTCTTTTACAACAGGAGACGCAATGATTTCATCTGAAATAATTACCATGGAATGCGCAGTTCCTCCTCTAACTTCCGCGCCATAAGAAGGCATCCACGTAACATGCCTTCCGTTATTCATAGCTGCATAAGCCAGGGCTTTGCCCATTAGCATTATGCCTTGCCCTCCAAATCCTGCGAAAATTATTTCTTCTTTCACGCTGCACCTTTGTATATACCGATGGGGTATTCCTTTGCCATCTCCTCTCCCACCCATTTCACCGCATCCTGAGGAGTAAGCCCAAGATAGGTAGGGCACGGAGAAAGGACCTCAACTATTGAAAAACCTAAATTTTTAATTTGATTCTCAAACGCTTTTTTTATTGCTTTTTTTGCCTTTAAAACATTCTGCGGATTATGCACAGAAACCCTTTCTGAATGCACAACGCCCGGCAATACAGATAATAATTCGCATACCTTTAAAGGAAAACCGTGAGTCTTCTGTTCCCTGCCTGAAGGCGTAGTCGCGGTTTTCTGCTTTAGTAAAGTAGTAGGCGCCATCTGGCCGCCTGTCATGCCATATACCGTATTATTTACAAATATTATTGTGATATTTTCTCCTCTATTAGCAGCGTGAATTATTTCTGCGGTCCCTATCGCAGCAAGATCGCCATCTCCCTGATAGCCAAACACTATTTTATCAGGCCTTACTCTTTTTATGCCTGTTGCAACAGCAGGAACCCTGCCATGCGCTGCTTCTGTCACATCAAAATCCCAGTAATCGTAAGCTATGACAGCGCATCCCACAGGCGCTATGCCGATAAGATTTTCCCTTATATCAAGTTCATCCACAACTTCACATATAATGCGATGTACAATGCCATGGCCGCAGCCCGGGCAATAGTGAGTGCCCACATCCCTGATGCTTTCCGGTTTTTTAAAAATCTTATCCATACGCTTACAAGACCAGGCCTTGGCCACAGTTTATTGTGCTCAAGACCTGGTCTTGTCCTCAATTGTTTTAATTATCTCTTCTTCGCTAGGTATCTCGCCACCTGTGCGGCCATAAAAATATACAGGCCTCGCGCAATCTATGGCCAACTTCACATCTTCTATCATTTGGCCACAGCTCATCTCTATAACCAAAAACGCTTTTGCCCTCTTAGCTACTCTTTTTAATTCTTTCTCAGGAAAAGGCCATAGGCTTATTGGCCTTAACATCCCAATTTTTTTGCCTGTTTTACGCAATCTCTCAATAACGCTTCTAGATATCCTGCTTGAAGTGCCATAAGCTACCAGCATAATTTCGCTATCATCTCCATATAAAACTTCGCAGCGCTGTTCTTTATCTTTTATTTCGTTATATTTCTTCTGCAATTTCAGATTCAGCCTCTCCAGTTCCCCTTCGGCAAGCAAAAGAGACCTTATTATTCGCGGTTTCCTTCCCTTGCACCCGTCCAGTATCCAATCTTTTTTACCAAAACTTTCAACTTTAGGCTTTAAACTTTTAAACTCTACTGGCGCCATCATCTGGCCTAAAATCCCATCGCCTAATATCATAACCGGCGTCCTGTATTTATCTGCCAGGTCAAATGAAAGTATTGTGAGATCAGCCATTTCCTGTAAAGACGCAGGCGCAATTACTATTGTGTGGTAATCTCCATGGCCGCCGCCTTTTGTGGCTTGAAAATAATCGCTTTGGCTGGGCGCAATATTTCCCAGCCCTGGCCCGCCTCTCATAATATTCACTATAACTGCTGGAAGTTCGCATGCAGCAAGGTAAGAGATCCCTTCTTGTTTCAAACTAATGCCAGGGCTGGATGAAGAAGTCATCGCCCTGATGCCTGTAAGAGACGCCCCAAAAACCATATTTATTGCAGATATCTCGCTCTCAGACTGTATAAAAATTCCTCCTACTTCAGGCATACGTTTTGACATATAACTAGGAAGTTCATTTTGAGGAGTAATAGGATAGCCTGCGTAAAACCTGCAGCCTGCTATTATAGCTGCCTCTGCAATTGCTTCATTTCCGCACATTAATATCTTTTTCATATTTAGCCTTAAGTTTTAAGCTGTAATCTTTTTTTATAACTTATAGCTATTTATACACTGTTATACACATATCCGGACATATAATTGCGCAAAAAGAACAGCCAGTGCATTTATCTTCATCAATAAATTTAACAGCGTGTATGCCTTTTTTATTAAGTGTTTTATCAGATTTCAACTGGCCTTTATTACAATACAACACGCAAAGCCCGCAGCCCTTGCATTTTTCTATATCAATTTTTATTTTCGGCATAATCAATTCTTCTCGACAAAGTTTATCCCGAGTGAAGTCGAGGGACTCGAAGAATATTGTTCGAGCGGACACCTGCTCCAATATTGTTCGAGCGAGGCCCAAAGGGCCGAGTCGAGAACTTCTCGACAAAGTTTATCCCGAGTGAAGCCGAGGGACTCGAAGAATATTGTTCGAGCGGCCCGCCATTATTTCTGTGGCGGGGAGTCGAGAACTCTCTTTATAGTTTCTTTAATCTTCCGGCTAGACAACCCATACTTATCTAATAATAAAGCCCTGTCCCCGTGCTCAATAAACTTATCAGGCAAAGCCATATTTTTAATTATAATATATTTCCTGACTTTATCAATAATTAATTCTAAAACTCCTGAGCCAAATCCTCCGCTTAAAGCGTTTTCTTCTACTGTAAAAAGCTTGCCTGTTTTTAAAATAGACTCTATTATTAACTCTATATCCAATGGTTTAATAAATCTTGCGTTTATAATTTCGGCATCTATGCCGTCTTTCGTTAAAAAAGACGCTGCCTCTAATACTATATTAGACATATAACCAATACTCACTATTGTAGCATCTTTGCCTTTTTTTAACACCTCTCCTTTGCCTAAAGTTATAGGAGTTCTCGACTCGTCCGCCAATGCCGTAATAGCGGACTCGCTCGAACAATACTTGTAGCTTGCGCCGCGCGGATATCTTATTGCAACAGGGCCTTTATCATAAGAGATAGCCCAGTTAAACATATTATTCAATTCTTCTTCATTTCTTGGGGCCATAGACACAATATTCGGCAAATGCCTTATATAACTTATGTCAAATGCCCCGTGATGTGTAGGCCCGTCTTTTCCCACAAGGCCTGCCCTGTCAAGCATTAAAACTACATTCAAATTTTGGAGGCACACATCATGGAGTAACTGGTCGTAAGAGCGCTGTAAAAAAGTGGAATATATGGCTACCACGGGTTTAAAACCAGCCCTTGCCAAGCCCGCTGCAAATCCCACAGCATGCTGCTCAGCCATGCCTACGTCAAAAAATCTATCAGGAAAAATATTCGCAAATTTATTAAGGCCTGTGCCTTCCGGCATCGCGGCTGTTATAGCTACTATCCTTTTATTGTCTTTAGCTATTTCTACTATTTTGTTGCCAAATGCCTTTGTAAAACCTTCTTCAGGCACAATATCTTTCACTGCTGCTATTTTCTCGCCTGTATTCACATTAAAACCAGATATGCCGTGAAATTTTTCAGGTCCTTTTTCTGCAAAACTATAGCCTTTTCCTTTTTTTGTAACCACATGCAGCAGGACAGGCTCATCCAGGTTTACAATATTTTTTATAGTATTTATAACCATAGCCACGTCATTTCCGTCAATCGGCCCAAAATACCTGAACCCAAGTTCTTCAAAAAGCATCCCAGGGACAAGAAGATTTTTAAGCCCTTCTTCCAGCCTTCTTGCCGAACGTATAACGCTGAAACCAAAGCGAGGAACCCTCGCAAGCAAATTCTCAATATCTTTCCTTATCTTGTTATATACAGGCGCTGTAATAATCCTATTTAAATATTTACTCAACGCCCCAACGCTTTTGGATATACTCATCTCGTTATCATTCAGGATAACCAGCATATTTTTATGCAGATGGCCCGCGTGATTTAAGGCCTCCAATGCCATCCCTCCTCCAAGAGACGCATCCCCTATAACTGCCACAACTTTATAATTTTTCTGTTCTATATCCTTCGCCACAGCCATACCAAGCGCTGTAGAAATAGAAGTTGAGCCATGGCCTGTGGTAAATACATCATACTCGCTTTCATATTTATTCGGAAACCCGCTTAAGCCCCCTGTCTTACGAAGCGTAGAGAATCTATCTTTTCTACCTGTCAAAATCTTATGGGCATATGCCTGATGCCCTACGTCCCATATAATAATATCTTCAGGCGCATTTAAACAGTAATGTATCCCTATAATAAGCTCTACCGCGCCAAGGCTTGACGCCAGATGTCCGCCTGAAGAAGCCACCGTATTTATGATAACATCCCGTATCTCCTGCGCTAAAATAGGTAATTTATCTACGCTGAGTTTTTTTAAATCGGCTGGGTTATTTATATTATCCAACAATCTCTGTGCCATATCTTTGCATAGGCCCAAACAACTTTACACTTCTGACAATACCGCAAGTATAAAGTTATTTATTAATCAGGCGCTGAATTCAATATTAAATCAGCTAGTTTTGATAATCTATCTGCTCTTTTGCCTAAAATTTTCAAATAACTCTTTGCTTTTCTTGCTAAAAGTTTGGCTTTTTCTTTTGTACGTTTTTCGCCATAAAGTTTCACATAGCCATCCTTATCCTTTAAATCATCCAAGAGTTGGAATGTAAGGCCAATATTTCTCCCAAAATCCCCTAGGGCTTTTATTTCTTGTTTACTTGCGCCTTTAATAATCCCGCCTGATTTTACCGCTACTTCAAACAGCACTGCTGTCTTCTTTAAATTAATGTATTCTATCTCTGCCCTTTGCCCTCTGCCCTCTGCCTTTTTTTTTAAGATATCCGCAACCTGTCCGCCTATTGTGCCGCGAGTCCCGATTGCTTTTGATATCTCTTTTACTGCCTCTATGCTGCCTGATTCTGCTATTACCTGAAATACCAGCGTCAGAAGTCCGTCCCCTGCCAGAAGCGCCATATCTTCTCCGTATTTTTTATGGCATGTTTTTTTGCCGCGCCTGAAATTATCATCATCCATACATGGCATATCATCGTGCACAAGGGTATAGGAATGCGCTAATTCTATGCCGCACGCAACAGGTATTATCGAATTACCTTTTCCTCCACACGCCTCAAATCCTGCAATAGCAAATATAGGCCTTATTCTTTTACCTCCTGGAAATACTGAATACCTCATAGCCCTGTGTATAATTTCAGGCTTTACAGAACTTGAAGGAAGATACTTATCTAACGTTCTATCTATTATTTTTTTCTTATCTATTATGTATTTTTGGATATCCATAAAAATATTCTTCGAGCGTAGTCGAGAAGAATATTTAAACTGTTCTCGACTTCGCTCGAACAGTATTAGTATTATTCTTTAAAAGGCTCTAGCGCGATCTTACCGTCTTTCTTAATAAGTACTTCTACTTTACGTTTCGTTTCATCCAGCCTTTTTCTGCAAGCCTGAATCAATTTTACTCCCTCTTCATATTTTTTTAATGAATCTTCTAGAGGCATACCCCCGCTCTCAAGCTCATTCACAATCTCTCCCAGTTTTTTCATCATCTCTTCAAATTTTGCCATACTATCCTCCTGCTCTCTTTGTTTATCGCTGAACTACGCGGAAGTTGTTCTTTGCTTCGCTCAGAACAGACGCGGAAAAACGCAGAAACTGACGTTTGATTTCCGCGTAATTCCGCGTCAGTTGCGAGTGAAACGAGCAACTGTTTCAGCGTAGTTCCGCGGTTATTCTACCTTGCTTGTAAAACTCCCTTTTGACACCCTTGTTTCTATTAAATCTCCGCTTTTAATATCTTTACTATTTTTTATTATCTTTTTATCAGGAAGTTTGAAACTGATACTATAGCCTCTATCTAAAATTCCAACAGGGCTAAGTATGCCTAGTTTTTCTGAAAGCAATTTGAAATTTTCTTCTTTTAATTCCATATAATGCATGAACCTCAAGGCCATGCCTTCTTCTGTCTCATCCAGCCTCTGCTCGTATTCTTTAACTATATCTATTGGGAAACCTATTATCTTCTTTTCTATCTCATCAAGCCTGTCTCCAAGCTCGCTCTTTTTTGCTATCACAATTTCTGCAGCTACAGAAGGCGTGGGAGCCCTCATATCCGCTACAAAATCGCTTATTGTCCAATCTATCTCATGGCCAACTGCGCTTATAACAGGTATCTTTGAATTATATATGGCTCTTGCTACTATCTCTTCGTTAAAAGCCCACAGGTCCTCTAGGCTTCCGCCGCCTCTTCCAATTATCATAACATCCACATTTTTAAGAGCGTTGAATTCTTCTATTGCAGAGGCTATCTCTTCCCTTGCTCCATCCCCCTGGACTTTTACAGGATTTATAATCACCTCTACATTAGAAAATCTTTTATTTAAAACATGCAGGATATCTCTTATGGCAGCGCCTGTAATAGAGGTTACTATCCCTATTCTTTCAGGAAGAAGAGGTATCTCTTTTTTATGCGCCTTTTCAAAAAGCCCTTCCTTGAAAAGTTTTTCTTTCAGTTGTTCAAATGCAAGCTGCAACTCTCCTACGCCCTTTGGTTCCATCTTTGTTACATAAAGCTGATAAACGCCTCTTTTTTCATAGATACTGATTCTTCCGCAGCATAAAACCTGCATGCCGTCTTTTATTTCAAATTTTATCTTTTCGTTACTGCTTTTAAAAAATACGCATTTTAATTCGCTTCTTTCATCCTTTAATGTAAAATAAAAATGGCCCGAAGATGGCCTGTCAAAATTAGATATCTCTCCTTCAATCCATATGTTTTGGAATGAGTCCTCCAGCACTATTTTTATGCTGACGCTTAACTGGCTTACTGTATAAATATATCTTCCCTGGTCTGACATTTTAAATGAGCCCCTACCGTTTTGATTCGCTTTGCGAATGCAAAACGAATCAGTAGGGGCGAATTAATTTTTCTTTTACCCTTTCTATCAAAAGGCACTTGCCGCTTTCATCATCTATCTTCACCATGGCTCCCTGCAATTCTATGTCTTTATCCGCTATTTCAAATTTTTTCGGCAGAAGCGTTAAAAAATGCTCTACGATTGCACCGCTTCTTCTGCCTATTACTGAATCCTGGGGCCCTGTCATTCCTAAATCAGTGATATATCCAGTGCCCTGAGAAAATATCTTTTCATCTGCTGTTTGAACATGCGTATGAGTGCCAAATACAACGCTGACTCTAGAATCCAAGAATATTCCCATGGCTATTTTTTCGCTTGTAGCCTCTGCGTGCATATCTACTAAAATAATCTTTGTAACTCTATTGATTTTTTCGATCTCCTTCTCAGCTGCTGTAAAAGGGCAGTCAACTGGTTTCATAAAGACCCTGCCAAGAAGATTTATCACAGCTACCTTTTTCCCGTTCTCCAGAGAAATAACTGTCATACCTGAGCCAGGAGAAGTCTGGGGATAATTCGCAGGCCTTAATATACGATTGTCCTTTGAAAGCCTCTCGTATATCTCCTTTTTCTTCCAGACATGGTCTCCTGAAGTTATAACATCTACCTTATTCTGCAACAGTTCATCCACGGTTTCAGGGGTAAGCCCTGAGCCTCCTGCAACATTCTCTGCATTAGCA
Source organism: Candidatus Omnitrophica bacterium CG1_02_40_15 (assembly GCA_001871815.1). Lineage (GTDB taxonomy): Bacteria > Omnitrophota > Gorgyraeia > Gorgyraeales > Gorgyraeaceae > UBA10183. The sequence continues at coordinate 4,002 of MNVP01000070.1, read as the reverse complement.
ATGACAAAATCAATGTCCCTTTCCCTGCGCAGCTTCGGCACTATCTTTTTAACAGCCTCTCTGCCAGGACTGCCAACTATATCGCCTATTAAAAGAATCTTCAATCTAACCCCGCATCTCTCGCATAAGTTATGCGTTTACTTCTCGACTCTGCCCTTATGACACGCTTTCGTGACCGCTCGAAGAATATTGCGCAAATACTGTTCGAGCGGACATTGCGACTATACATGTAAGCCCAGTCGAGAACTTACGCATTACTTCGCATATTCCACTGCTCTAGTCTCCCTTATCACCGTAACCCTTATCTGCCCTGGATATTCAAGGCCTTCTTCTATTTTCTTTGTTATCTCCCTGGCTAATCCCATGGCCTGAAGGTCGCTTATCTTTTCAGGCTGCACAACCACCCTTATCTCTCTTCCTGCCTGTATTGCAAATGCCTTCTCAACGCCTTTAAATGAATCAGCGATAGATTCCAGTTTTTCAAGCCGCTTTATATAATTCTCGAGGGACTCTCGCCTTGCGCCTGGCCTTGTAGCGCTAACAGTATCAGCAGCCTGCAAAAGCACTGCATAAATAGTTCCCGGCGCCTCTTCTTCGTGATGGGACGCTATTGCATTTATAATATTTGACGTTTCGCCATATTTTTTGGCCAGGTCTGCGCCTATCTTTGCATGCGGGCCTTCCACTTCATGAGTAACTGCCTTTCCTATATCATGCAAAAGCCCTATTCGTTTTGCAAGAGTTACATCCAGATTAAGTTCTCCTGCCATAACTCCCATAATAATGCTTACCTCTTTCATGTGCTGAAGAGCATTCTGTCCATAGCTTGTTCTATATTTTAATCTTCCTATAAGCCTCACTATTTCAGGATGTATCTTTTGCAGCCCTAATTCAAAAAGCGCCCGCTCTCCTTCTTCTTTAATAGTAGCTTCCATTTCCTGCTTGACTTTATTGACAATTTCTTCTATGCGGCCAGGATGAATACGTCCATCCTGCAGAAGCCTTTCTAAACTTATCCTTGCTATCTCGCGCTTCACAATATCAAAGCCAGAGAGTATTACAGCCTCTGGGGTATCATCAATAATCACATCCACTCCTGTGGCCATTTCAAGCGCCCGGATATTGCGGCCTTCTCTTCCTATAATCCTGCCTTTCATCTCGTCGTTTGGCAAATTCACAACAGATACGGTTGTATTTATGACATGTTCCGCAGCGCACTTCTGCATGCTAAGCGAAAGGATTTCCTTGGCCTTTTTCTCCGCAGATTCCCTGGCCCTGTCCTCTATTGCTTTAAAAAGTATCTGCGCTTCTCTCTGAGCATCAGTCTCCACTCTCTGTAAAAACAGCTTCTTTGCCTCTTCAACGCTCAGGCCGGATATCCTTTGCAGTTTCACTTTTTCTTCTTCAATAAGCCTTAAAAACTCGTTATGCCTTGATTCAATGGATCTTTCCTTGTCCACCAAAAGAGATTCCCTTCTCTGTATTTCCTTTTCTTTTCTGTCAAGGACATCCACTTTCCTGTCTATATTTTCTTCCTTTTGCACAAGCCTTTTTTCAAGATTGGCCATCTCCTGGCGTCTATCTTTTGTAGTTTGTTCAAAGTCTGACTGTATCTTAAATTTCAGGTCTTTTACTTCCAGCTCTGCCTCTTTTTTTCTGTTTTCAAATTCTTTCCTGGAATTCTCGAGGCTCTTCTTTGCCCTGTCCTCCATTTCTTTTAGATGCCTCTCTCCGAAAAACTTCCTTATGAAATATCCTGCGAAAAATATCAGGATAAAAACCAGGACTTCTATTGCATAAATTATTATTTTAAGATTTGAACTCATGTCAGCACCTCCCAGCTATTTATGTGAAAGTAGCTTTTTAGTCGGTTATGACACTGGCGAGAGGAACATCTCTTCTTGCAGCAGGGATTTTATCAAGCAGTTGAAATCTGAAGCCAAGGCCTATCTTTGATATGCCTTTTGGAAGACGTCTTAGAAAATTATCGTAATAGCCCTTTCCGTGTCCAATACGGTTGTTGCTTCTGTCAAAGGCAATCCCAGGCACTATTACCAGGCCTATGTCTTTCAACGCTGCAGATTTTTTATTTGAGGGCCCTTTTGGCTCATAAACGCCATACGGCCCTTTTTCCAATCTCTTGATATCCCCTAGATATACAGGTTTAATATTTCTATCCTCTGTCAATGTAACCGGTAAAACTACTTTTTTGCCCATTGTAAGGGCTTTTTTTATTATTGGGCCTGTTTCTACTTCCCCAGTTCTTTTAGAAACATAAAGCATTACGCATTTAGATTTTAAAAAATCTTCATTCAGAAATAACTTTTTATGTATAGCCCTGCTCCTTTGTCTCCTTTCCGATCCTTTTTGACTTTTTATTTTCATTTTCATTCTTTTCCTTAAAGCATCTTTTTCCAGCGCGACAGTTGTAATCACTTCTTGCCTTTCTTTTTCAGATAATCTTCTATCGCTGATTTAAGGGCCTCTTCTGCAAGCACTGAACAATGCATTTTCACCTTTGGAAGCCCGCCGAGCGCTTCAGCAACAGCCCTATTGGAAACCTTTAGCGCTTCTTCTATTGTCTTTCCCTTAACAATCTCAGTGACCATGCTGCTTGTGGCTATAGCAGCGCCACAATTGTGAACTGCAAATCCTTTTACAAGATAAGAATTAAGCGGAGATGCAACCTGAAAATTATATACCTTTCCTGTATATTTTTTATTTCCTATGCTTTTAATTGGGACCAGAAAATACCCTTTGCCATTTTTAACAAAGTTATGGTATTTTTCCAGCTTATACGATATTAAATATTGTTCTGAATCTTTGAGAATTCTCCCATCAATTTTACAATTTGTTTTAAATATCTTTCGTATAGAAGCAAAAATACCCCTTCTGGCAAGTATCTCTTGGACTTGAATAGCCAGATTTCTAGAAGTAGTTATCATCCTATAGGTTTCTGTATCTTTTAACCGCCTTCTATGCTTATCTCCATCGCCTATCTGATAAGTCTCTACCATTTCCCATTGTTTATCAAAAGGCGATAACAATATCTTTTCTGATATTGTTTTGTTTCTAGCTCCACGGCCGCATAGTTCAGATAGAAGTTTGGCTAATTTCCTGGAGCAAACATATACTTCTGACACACTGCCTCTTATCCTTTCCTTAGCCTGTTTTCCAATCAACTTATAAATCAGTGAACTAACTTCAGCGATAGCGCCTCTTTCATTTTTATTAAATGCAAATGCAACTACGTTATCCTTTGCAGTTATATAACCCTCTGATAAGTAATAACCCAAAAGCCTCATAAGTGGTTTTGTAAAAAACCTGTCATCTGTAACTATCTTATTAATTACAAAAATAAGATAATCTCCTATCTCTAAATCAACCGCTTTAACATAATCGGGCTTTGTTGATAAAAGGGCATTTTTATTCAGGCGCAGCCAATTGCATTTCGAACTAGAAATCCTGTTTCCTTTGATCCATTTTCTCTTGATGCATAACACCGGATGCCCTGGCGTAACTGAAAAAGAATTAAAAGGAGACACAAATGGCACTATATTTAAAAGCCTGCCGTTATATTCCCTTCTATAAGTCTCTAAAACACGCGTTGATTCTCCATTACTGTTTAACACCTTTACACCTTTTCCTATTCTATCAATCCTTTCCCATCCGGTATAGTTTAAAACTACCTCTTCTTGTGGCGGCAAACATCCAAAAGTTTTAAACTTTGCGTCCACAATTACATCATTTTCAACCTTGATATAAAGCCTCATTATATCCCCACAGACAGGATTCCCGACGTTGCCAATGCCGTCCGCGTCAGGGATCTCGCCCACATTCCTTGGATTTTTGAAATGATCCATTACCTTTTCGCTGTATTGCGTGTGAAAACTTTCCATAACTACTCCCATGATAATGTAACGCAACTGTTATTTCACGTTACTTCGTTTTATATAAATACTGCCTCTTTTGCTTTAATAGGGAATGAATCGTGATCATCCT
>MNVP01000045.1 GCA_001871815.1 Candidatus Omnitrophica bacterium CG1_02_40_15 | reverse complement strand
TTTAACCTCAAGGAGGCACAAGATTTTCTCTCTTCTTATCCATCATGGATAAGTTTAGCAGGATCTCTCTTAGTTTTCAAAGAAATTACGCTTTTATACAAAAACCAGTGTTATTATTAATAACACTATTATACGAGGAGGCAGGCATATGGGGACAAGGCCTATTCTTGAAGAAGTAATTGAACCGAAGATATTTATGATCAGAGGGCACAAGGTGATGCTCAGTACGCATCTCGCAGAGCTTTATGAAGTAGAACCAAAAGTTTTAATTCAAGCAGTAAAAAGAAATATAGAACGTTTCCCAAAAGATTTTATGTTTCTCCTTACAAAAAAAGAGGTTATGAACTTGAAGTCACAATTTGTGACTTCAAGTTGGGGAGGAATTAGAAGGGCTAATCCTTATGCCTTTACAGAACAAGGTGTGGCTATGCTTTCAAGTGTTTTGCGTAGTAAACGGGCCATACAGGTTAATATTGCAATAATGAGGGCGTTTGTAAAACTGAGACAGATTCTTTCTATGAATAAGGCGCTTGCTTGTAAGTTGGCCGAGCTTGAAAGAAAAGAGAAACACGATGAAGATATACAAGCAATCTTTGAAGCAATCCGCCAGCTTATGGCGCCCTTACCTCTTAAAAAGAAACCGCAAATAGGATTTAAGCAGGACCCAAACTGGCATAAATAAAAAAAGCCCTGATTTCAGGGCTTTTTTTATAGGCTATAAACCTAGAAGCTTACCGCTATTCAACGCCTCCTTGTTTAATGAACCTTCTATAACTAATATATCATATTTTTTGAATAAAACAAGGCCTGGAATTAGAAAGTAATATAAAAATAAAGATATTTATAACGCTCAATAATACGCACGTCTGAAGAATTCCCAGTATCGGGATAAGTATTATACCTGTAATTAACCCGCCCGCGCATGAACCAAGCAAATCAACGCCGTATAAAAGGCCTGTTGTTTTTCCTATATCTTTGGAATCCTTGAGCCAGATTTTATTTGCGAGCGGGAATTGAAATCCGCCTATAAAACCACCAACAACCGGCAGTATTACAAAAGCTATCTGAAGCATATTCCCTATACCGGGTTTAAACTGGTTTATTTTTGCTACAGCTGCAAGAATTATTGCAAGTATTAATGGGTAGATACATAGCCATACTTGAGTCTTGATATAAAGCTGTCTATCATCATCTATTCGTTCCATAAAGCGTGTAATTAAAAAGCTTCCAAGAGTCAACCCTATCATAAATGAAGTAAGAATAAATCCTATTTGATAATACATGTAGCCGTATATAAACTGGAATGCAAGTATAATAATTACCTGAAAGCATATCTGGCTCATACCGGTTCCAGCCATAGATATTAAAACAGGAAATTTTAAAGAAGCCATAGTTAATTTTTGCGCCAATAAAGTTATTATAAAAATTGCAAATGCTATTAAGATAAATATGCCTATATTGATATTGTCAATATATGGGAGAAGGTTTCTTGTCGCATCAAAAAAGCTTATCCATAATATAGCATGGTAAAGATAGCCGATGGGTTTAAAATCAGTGTTTATTTTTGTATTTTTAAATTTTTGGATGGCGCTTTCTACATACTTGATTCTCAATGGATCTAATTTAAAAGGCAGGTAATATTCCCTGACAAATTTGGTCTTGATGTTTCTTTCCTTAAGCCTTTTTATTAGCGTATTCGCATCTTCCGTAAGCATTCCAGGAGTTTGCGATGCAATGAATGTAATAGTATCGCCTGGGAGAATCTTTATATCATTAAATTCTTTTTTAAGAGTGTTATAGATACAGCTTAAATATACAGCATTTTCAGGGCTTATATAATTCTCGGAAGAGAGGAGGCCAAAAGAAAATATTCCGGCCGGTTCCAGTATTTGTTTTACCTCTTTGAAAAATTCAAGGGAATAGAATCTATTAAGGCTTGCAGTATAAGGATCTGGAAGGTTTAGTATTACTACATCGTAACCTGACGGTTCTCGACTCGCTTCGCTCGCTCGAACAATATTAGTATTCTTCGAGCGAAGTCGAGAAGAATAATCTTTTACAAAAAGCCTTCCGTCCATATGTATGATATTTACCCTATCATCCGTCAAAGGCGGGAGGTATTTCTGAGAAAGGCTTATTATTAAGGGGTCCAATTCCACGTAATCTATTCTATCGACTTTATGTTTTAAAATCTGATTTATAGCGCCTCCTGTGCCTCCTCCTATCAAGAGGATTTTTTTAGGCTCTGGGTGTTCGAGCATTGCGTAGTGAACTGATTCCTCACTGGTTGAAGAGTCTCCTTCTGTAAACATCAACGTCCCGTTTTCATAGAAACTGTGCTGGTTTCCTAATTTTGTCACGCTAATATTTCCGTATATAGAATCCGCGTTTTCTATGAGCTTGAGAGGTTTTACCTGAAGAGATCTTGTGAACCCATCTATATGTTTTGGCCAATTGAACATGACTGTGGTTGAAAATATTATGAGGTATATCAGCTGTACTATATTTCTAGAGAACAAGATGGATGTAATTAAATTCAGATTTCCCAGGATAAGAGCATTTTGAAAACTTGTATATGTTTTTATGAGGAAAAATGCGTATATGAGGCCGCCGATAGAAGCCCCAAGGCCTTCTAATAAATAAATCTTTCCCACCTGTTTAGGCGCCATGCTATTGTCTTTTGCTGCAATCTTTGATATCAATATAAAAATAAGGCCTAACAATGCCGAGACAAGAGATAAAGATACGAAGGATGAGCCCAGCATTTGAGTTAGTCCAATGATTTTTCCTGCAGGGATTTTTAATATTGATTTGATGAGCCGGATGAAAAATATATTTAGAGGAATAAGTATGGATAAAGCAAGCTGTAAATACGATAAGAGTTTTTCCTTAAAGGGGATGAAATCTACAAGTCTGCCCAGAACAAGGCTTCCGAAGGCTACCCAGAAAAGCCACGAGGCTAGTATTATGCCTAAAGACAGCTCATTGCCATAGAATACTACAATAAGCTCTCTTATAATAATTATCTGGCCTATCATTGAGGTAAGGCCGAGTATGAAAGCGCTGATGTTTAATTTCAAGCTTATTTTCATTATATATAAGTTTAACATATTTTTTCTATTGGCACAAGTGAGCAAGTAATATATAATAAATGAGGCCATAACTTACGGAGTCTTTGGCAAACAGAAAGCGACGTAAGTTATATATCTGAACTTATCCCCCCTTCTTTCATTCTGAAAGAATGAAGGGGGGATTAATTCGCCCCTACTGATTCGTTTTGCATTCACAAAGCGAATCAAAACGGTAGGGGCTCATTAAATATGTGCGGGATAGTTGGTTATATCGGAAATAAAGACGCTTTGCCTATTTTAATCGAAGGCCTCAGGAGATTAGAGTATAGAGGTTATGACTCTGTAGGCATAGCGATTATACCCAAAGATAAAATTGTCATAAAGAAATGCAAAGGCAAAATAAAAGATCTTGAGAGTTTTCTTAAGGGTAAAGAAATTTCTGAAAGCCATATAGGCATTTCGCATAATAGATGGGCAACGCATGGCGCTCCCACAAATATTAACGCCCATCCCCACCAGGATTGCTCAGGCGGCATAGCAGTAGTCCATAACGGCATTATAGAAAATTTCAGCGAACTCAAAAAACAACTCATAGAAGACGGCCATAAATTCAAATCCCAGACAGACACAGAAGTCATAAGCCATCTTGTAGAAAAATATTATAAAGGCGATTTAAAAGATGCTGTATTGAACTCACTCAAAAACTTAAAAGGCTCTTTTGCATTAGGCGTAATTTCCAGAAATGAGCCTGACAGGATTATTGCCGCAAGAAAGGAAAGCCCTCTGATAATAGGTATAGGCGAAGGAGAAAATTTTATTGCCTCAGATGTGCCTGCTATATTAAAGTATACAAAGAATGTGATCTATCTTGAGGACGGAGAAGTAGCTATTTTAACAAAGGATAAGGTAGAGGTGTTTGATTCAGAAGGCGAGTCAAGGCATAAAAATATGGATGTTATAAAATGGAGCCTTGATTCTGCGCAGAAAACTGGTTTTGCTCATTTCATGCTGAAAGAAATCCACGAGCAGCCAAAGGTTTTAAAGCAGATTATCTCTTCCAGAATAAAAGCCGATTTCGAATTTAATATGGAAGGCATAAACATATCAGACAGCGCTATAAAAGATATTTCCAATATTATTATAATTGCGTGCGGCACTGCGTATCACGCAGGGCTTGTCGGAAAATATGTGCTTGAAAAATTTACCCAGATACCTGTGTCTATTGATTTATCAAGCGAATTCAGGTACAGGGACCCTATTGTAAATAAAAATACGCTAACGGTTGCAATAAGCCAGTCAGGCGAAACAGCAGATACCCTGGCTGCTGTAAAGGAAGCAAAACAAAAAGGGTCTATTATTTTATCAATATGCAATGTTGTCGGCTCAAGCTTAGTCAGGGCATCAGATGGGGTGCTTTATACTTATGCAGGCCCGGAAATAGGGGTTGCGTCTACAAAGGCATATACGGCGCAGCTAGCGATTCTGTATGTACTGGCATTTTATATTGCAGATAAAAAAGGATTATTAAAAAACGATTTAAAAAAATCTTTACTGGGCAGGTTTAAAAATATGCCTGGAATTATAAATAATATTCTGGCTAAAAAGAATCACATACAAAGAATCGCAACCAAATACCTGAATTTAGGTTCATTCTTATACCTTGGACGAAACCTGAATTATCCAACAGCCCTTGAAGGCGCGCTGAAACTGAAAGAAATCTCTTATATACCTGCAGAAGGATATGCTGCAGGAGAAATGAAACATGGCCCAATAGCGCTTATAGACGAATACAGGGCTGTGGTGTGCATTGCGCCAGAGTCATTTGTGTATGAAAAGATGATTTCGAATATCGAAGAGATATGCGCGAGAAAAGGTAAGGTTATAGCAATTGCTACTGAAGGCGATAAACGCATAGAAGGCTTTACAAAAGAGATAATTTTTATTCCCAGAATAGATGAAATCTTCTCGCCTATCGTTACAGTAGTGCCGTTGCAGCTTCTTGCCTATTACATTGCAGTCAAACGCGGATGCGATGTTGACCAGCCAAGAAACCTTGCAAAAAGCGTTACAGTAGAATAGCCAACAACCTTACACTTTTAATATGGCAGAACCGAATGAATTAAGGCTTGAAGTTGGCGGAATATGCTTATTGATTAGAGTAGAAGGCCGCAGTTTTAGAAATTTTATAAGATTACGATATAGGGATTACCTTTCTTTAAAAAGACCGAATATCTTTGTGGATGTGGAATATAAAGGTTTTCTAAAAGCGAAAAATCTCAGAACATCAGTTTTTCAAAAAGAGCTTTACAGACAGTCCATAAATAATAACCCTATAGTCCTGCATCTTTGTTTTAGCGGGCAATCTTCATTAGCAATACTGAATCCCAGTCTTAATAAAGTAAAATTTTATACTGCGGATCATTCAGGCAAAATCTTTTCATGTTTTCTGCCTATATTATTCAGTTTAATTCTGCCTCAGAATGGTGCTTTGATGTTACATGCTTGCGGCGTCGCAGATAATAAAAAGGGATACCTTTTCATTGCTCCTCCAGAAGGAGGGAAGTCTACAGTGGGAAAACTGGCACTCAGATATGGATTATCAGTCTTGAACGATGAAAGGATTATTATACGCCGAGAAGGAAAATTGTTTAAAATATATGGCAATCCCTGGCATGGCGATATAAAAGAAACATCAAATGCCCCAGTTCCCATAAAACATATATTTTTTCTTAAAAAATCCAACGCTAATCAAATTAAGCCAATAAATAAAAAAAAGGCAGCAATGAGGATTTTGAAAAATAGTTTTTATCTGCCAGTTGACAAGAAGTTAATAAAAAAGATAATTGCCATCTGCTTTGATATGGTGTATAATATTAATCATTACGAGTTGAGTTTTAAAGCCGGGATATCTATGTGGAGGTTTCTAGATGCAGCGACTGACTCAGGTTGCTCGGAAAAGTAAAATTCTTGCCTGGCAAATGATAGGGGAAGAGGCAATAATAATCCCGCTTGACAAACCACTCAAAGCCAGAGAAGAATTGTATGTGCTTAATGAAACAGCGGCAAGAGTTTGGAGGTTAATAGACGGCAACCGCTCTATAGTTGATATAGCTAAAAAAATCAGCAGTGAATATGATATAACTTTTAAAGAAGCGCTAATCCAGTTACGGAGTTTGTTGCGCGACTTGCGTCGCATGGAATTTATAGATTTTCAAAAAGGAGAAATCGGAAAAAATAATATCCATAGAGGGTATATAAAATTAAACTATAAGCAAAAAAGGAGACGGTATGAACAAGAAAAAGAAATGGGTTAAGCCAAGAGTTCAAAAAATAAAAAACCATGGTTTTGCCAAGATGAAGAATTATTGTGGATGGGATAATAGTAGCCCTAATTGCTTATCCTATGTTTAAAACATTGTTTTAGAATTTTCCATTCGCCGACCTTTATAAAACAGAAAATTATCCCCTGGGAACTTAGTTAGGAAATAATGCCTATAAATTCATATCAGGATTTAACTGAAAAGATTATAAAGAAAGCTATTCCCTTAGAATGCCTCTTTGAACTTACTTATAAATGTAACCTAAAATGTATCCACTGTTATATTATTCGCCAAAGAAAAAAAGAGTTAGACACCAAAGAAGTTTATAGTATTTTGAAGCAACTAAAAGAAGCAGGATGTATATATCTAACACTTTCAGGAGGAGAGGTATTTTTAAGAAAAGATTTTTTTACTATTGCCGCATACATCCGTAAATTTAATTTTGCTGTTTCAATATTAAGCAATGGGACATTAATTGATGAAAAAATCGTTGGTATAATTGAGACACTGCATCCAATTTCTGTTGAGGTAAGTCTTTATGGGCTTAAAGATACACATGAAAAGATTACCCGCGTAAAGGGTTCCTTTGATAATACAATTAAAGCTATTAGATTATTAATAAAGAAGGGGATCAGGGTAATAGTTAAAACAACGTTAATGCGACAAAATGCAGCTGACCTACCGCGCCTCTATAGGTTTGTAAAAGGAAAGGGATATGCGGAAAGAAAGGGTCGGTTGTCAGTGGAGGGGGGAGCTTTTATTTCTCCCCGCGCAAATAAAGAAACTACGCCGTTAAATTACAGAGCGGATAATCAACAGATAAAAGATTATATGAAGCAAATTATTGGAATGCGAGGAGATTTTAATAAATTGCCTAAACCAAGTGAGCCAAAAGAGAATGATATCTTTTGTGCCGCGGGGCTTACCAAGTGCGCTATTAGCGCTTATGGCCAACTTAATCCTTGCGTCCAGATTAGATTAAAAGGAAATAATGATTTAAGGCAAAATACATTCATCGAGATATGGAAAGATAATGAAGAAATTAATAAAATGAGAGCCTTGCATTTTAAGGATAGAGTTGATTGCCGCGGTTGCAGTCTTGTTTCTTACTGCTTTTTTTGCCCGGCAATAGCTTTGCTTGAACGCGGCTCGTTAACTGCAATGTTGCCTGAATTCTGTCGGCAGGCAAAAATAAAGAAAGAAATTTATGAAAATATTTATAAATAGCATTGTTTTTTCTCTTGTTAAAAATGTGATATAATATGCACATATGACAGGGAAACTTTTTATAGTTGCTACGCCAATAGGGAATCTTAAGGATATAACATTTCGGCCAATAGAGGTACTTAAGTCAGTTGCCCTTATTGCGTGCGAAGATACCAGGCACACGAAAAAACTTCTTTCGCATTACGGGATAAATGCGCCTACTACAAGTTATTTTGAGTACAATAAAATTCAAAAAGGCGAATATTTATTAAAGCTGCTTCAAGAAGGCAAGGATATTGCGCTTGTTTCAGATAGCGGCACTCCCGGCATAAGCGATCCGGGTTTTAATATTGTAAGGCTTGCAATTGAAAATAATATATCTCTTACAATTATTCCCGGGCCAAGCGCTATTATAGCAGGCCTTGTTTTATCAGGCATGCCTACTGATAGTTTTGTATTTGAGGGCTTCCTTAGCCAGAAACCTGGCAAGAGACGCAAGGAACTGGAGATTTTAAGCCAGGAAAAAAGAACCATCGTGCTTTATGAATCCCCTCACAGGCTTTTAAAGACTTTAAAAGATATGCTGGATATAATGGGGGACAGGGATATAGCTATAAGCCGCGAAGTTACAAAGGTGTTTGAAGAGACTATCCGCGCCAAGGCTTCAGAAGCAATAAAGCATTTTACTTTAAACCAGCCGCGCGGCGAATTTATCATTGTTATAAAAGGAGAAAAATGATCGCCGTAAAAAGATTTTTTCTATTTTCTATCACTCTCTTTTTAATAATGCCTTTATCTAGTTATGGAAAAGATAAAGATGTGCCTGCAAAAGGCGTATGGGTTACAACTTTTTCTGCAAAGAAAGCGCTTTATTCTAAAAGATCCGCATTTGAGCTGATAAAATTCTGCAAAAAATCTAAAATCAATGAAGTATATCTTCAACTTTACCGCGGAGGGAAATCTTATTATGATACCAGCATAAATGGCAGAGCAAGTTATGATGATATGTTAAAAGCGGCAGAAGTAGACACAATAGATGTAATTTTAAAAGAAGCCAAAAGATGCAATGTAAAAGTTTTTGCATGGGTGAATGTCCTTAGCGTGGGCAAGACAAGAAACGTGAATATAGTGGCAAAGTTTGGAGACTCTATTTTAACTAAAGATCAACATCTGAGGTCTTCAATGAGAACAGAGGATGTGAATGAATCTGATAAATATTATCTCAGGGATGAACAGCTTTTTCTTGAGCCGGGCGATCTGAGGGTAGGCGAGTATATGATATCGGTGATAGATGAGATTATAGATAGATATCCGGGCCTATCAGGAATACACCTGGATTATGCGCATTATCCGTACCCCGTGCCTTTTCTTCCGCGTTCAAGTTTCAATAGATTTGGCCTGACATATGGTTATGGGGAGGAAAACATAAAAAGATTTAAAGAAAAAAAAGGATTAGACCCCTTGTCGATGGAAAATAATAATGAAAATTCTCTTATTTGGGATGACTGGAAAAGGGATCAGGTTACAAATCTCGTGGAAAAGCTGGCAAAACACATAAAAGATAAATCTCCCAAGATGCTTATTTCCTGCGCAGTGATTCCGTCTTGCGACACTGCTTTTTCTGCCGCATTTCAAGACTGGCCTGGATGGCTGGAGAAAGGGATAGTTGATTACGTTGTGCTTATGAATTATACAAAAAATAATCAACTGACAAAAGAGATTACAAGATCCGCTTTAGCCCAGCGCGGAAAAGGCAGGGTTTATATAGGCATAGGCAATTTTTTAATGAAAGACGACCCGCAGCTCCTCGCTGAGCAGGAAAACATCATAGAGTCTTTAAATCCTGACGGCGTAGCATATTTCTCCTACGATTTCCTAATAAATAATTAAGATTTGTGAAAGAATTTCTCCTTCAGATGTGTCATATATTGTAGGGACCGCACACTGTGCTGTCCCTACAGAAATCTTTAGGGTCACAATTTGTGGCCACCTTAAATCTCTAAAATTTTCTACACAATTGCCGCATGCTTTTACAGAACATGGGATTCTTATGCTTTCGTCTGTGTTAAATAGCGAGCGAGCAGTACAGGTTAATATAGCTATAGCGAGAACTTTTGTCTTTTGTAAAGTTAAGGCAGATTCTATCTATGAATAAAGAGCTTGCTTATAAACTTGTTGAACTTGAAAGAAAGATCGAGAAACACGATGAAAATATCCAAGCAATCTTTGAAGCAATTCGCCAGCTTATGGCTCCTCCGCCTGTAAAACCAAAGCCTCAGATAGGATTCAAGCCTAATTGATAGATGCGTTTCGGTTATATTTTAGATGATTTGATGCGAAACCTTGAATATGTCACTTTTATATGGCATACTTATATAATATAGGGGACAGGCATGCCTGTCCCCTATATGAAAATTACTGTAGTGAACGGTCGCGACCGTTCACTACAAAGGGTCCTGCGAAGCTCATACTTGTAGGGACAGGACATTGTCCTGTCCCTACCTGATATAAGAACGAAGCAGAATTTTTTTGCCAAGATTATGTTAAAGTTTAATAAAGATTTTAATGCTAAAATTATATCATTAGTTGTAGCTGTGTCATTTCTATTTAATAGCACAGTATATGGAATAGATTTACCTAGAAATACCCCCCCAATAAGTTAAGAGTTCCTGTTGGAAATAGCTATGAAAGAATATTACAGGCAATGCAACAGAAAATGGGAGCAGTTCCTCACCAAAATAAAAAAATCAGCTTGATTCAAAAAATTATGGATTTATATTTCGAACCTAAGCCTTTTGAAAAATACACAAGGCTATATGAAACCTTAGGGGTAAGGGTATTTTTAAAAGCCTATAGCAAAATTATAGGAAACCGTATATCTGAAAATTTATTACAATCACTTGAAGGCTTAGAAAATAGGGGAAAAGGGGGTAGATTATATGAAGGAATACACTTATTAGATTTTATAGTTATGCTCTTCATAATGTTTTATGTTTTTATTAATCAGATGTATATATCGTTAATGATAATAGTAGGTATTAATCTTATTGTAAATGTATATCCAATTATAATGCAGCGGTATTTAAGAGTTAGGATTTATAATATTCTTGAAAAAAGAGAATTAAAGGATAAGCTACATTCTGCTGAAGGCACTACTAGCGCACCAGCTACCGAGCAAGCCACTACTAATCTACCTACTGTCGAAGGCGTTACTATTGGGATCACAACAGAACCACAGGCCGATAAATTATCACCTACTACTACAACCGTTACTCAATCGCTTGACAATGTAATATTGTTTGATGGCAATGAGGTGTATGAAAAATTAGGTAGCTTTTATACAGCATATACTGGCAAGACTAAAGGAGAGATATTTATAGTAGTTGCTGTAGATGTATTACAAAAGGAAACGCTTGAAACAGACTTAGGAGGCATTGGTTTAGATCCAGATAGCGATGATTTAAAAATAGAGGTTTTAAAAGGGCCTGCATTTGCTATGCTGGGAAAAGCAGAAGAACTTGGAGATTTCAAAGTTATTAGAGGAACGAAAATAGATGATAACTACAAAAATTTAAGAGATATTGTGACGAGTATATAAAGTCTGCTCTACAGTTATTGAAACCAGCCCAACCGCGTCCCGATATATAACCGGGACGCGGTTTTTTATTTGCATTTTTTGAAAGAAAAACGTCTCCAGATGTGTCATATATTGTAGGGACAGCACATTGTGCTGTCCCTACAGAAACGAAATTCATTTCGTTATCGCAATGAAAGGGGGCAATGATGGAACGAAGAAAACATAATCGGTTGCCAAGGTATGATTATGCGCAGGATGGATATTATTTTGTAACTATCTGCACAAAAGACAGGGACGAATGGTTTGGAAAGATAGAAAATGATACAATGGTATTAAATGAATGCGGCAGGATTGTTTCAAAATGCTGGCATGATATACCTAATCATTATAGAGATATTAAATTGGACGAATCCGTTACAATGCCAAATCATATACATGGAATTATTGTGATATCAAATGCTGTAAGGACAGAACAATGTTCTGTCCCTACAAAACGCGTATCGTTATCGCAAATTATAAAATCATTTAAGGACGTGTCCATAAAACAAATACGATCAGAATTCAGCAATATTCATTTTTTATGGCAAAGGTCATTTTATGACCATGTTATTCGCGGCGAAAAAGAATTAAGAGAGATGCGAGAATATATTATTAATAACCCAAAACAATGGGAATTGGATGTTGAAAATATTGAAAATATGGAAATACGAAAGTACGAAAAAATCTTGACACGGGGTAAATAAATGGTATAATTAATTTTAATAAATACCTTTAAATCAGCACAGAGAGGCTGAAAAGGGAGTAAAAGTGAGTATAATATATAGTATTATTTTAATGCAAGGGGGCAGTCAAAAAGATGACCGCCCTTTTTTATTTTAATGAGGACACAATTTACAAAAATTTTTGATTTTTGTAAATTGTGTGTCCGAATTAATCCTGAAAACGCGACGAATAGGAGCGTTTGAAGGATCTTATTTAACCGGGAATTGATATGCCTTTAAAACAGGTTTTCACAAAGGAAGAGATAGAGCGCTCAATTACAAGGATAAGCCACGAGATTATAGAAAATAATAAAGGCGTTAAGGGCCTTGTTATAATCGGGATAAGGACAAGAGGATATATCCTTGCAGAGCGCATCGCAAAAGTGATAAACAACCTCTATGGCGCCAAATTAGACGTAGGGGCATTGGATATAACCTTTTACAGGGATGATTTAAGCGCTATATCAGAACAGCCTGTGATTCATAATACAGAGATAGATTTTGACATAGAGAATAAAAATATAGTGCTCGTGGACGATGTTTTATATACAGGCCGTACTATCAGGTGCGCATTGGATGCTCTTATAGATTTTGGCAGGCCTGGGACAATACAGCTTGCGGTATTGATTGACAGGGGCCATCGGGAACTTCCTATAAGAGCTGATTACGTGGGAAAGAATATTCCCACATCGCAGAAAGAGCTTGTGCAGGTGAAATTCCAGGAAATAGACAATGAAGACAGTGTTACCATTGTCGCCGAAGGCGAAAATGGCCCTGAGTGAGCGTAATGAGGCGACGAGCAGGAGCCTCATAGCGAGTCGAAGGGCCATAGAGGAAACGCAGGATGACAAAGAAGAAAAGGGCATTATGGGCTCATAAAGATCTTTTGGGGTTGGAATATCTTTCAAAAGAAGACATAGAGCTTCTCTTGGACACAGCTGAATCTTTCAGGGAAATCCTTGGCAGGAAGATCAAGAAGGTTCCTGCGCTGCGCGGCAAAACAGTGGTAAATCTATTTTACGAGCCATCTACAAGGACCAGAGTGTCTTTTGAAGTGGCTGCCAAAAGGCTCTCAGCTGATGTTATAAATATTGCAGTAGAGTCTTCAAGCGTAAAAAAAGGCGAGACCTTAAATGATACTGGCAGGAACATAGAGGCTTTAAAAGCAGATATTATTGTGGTGAGGCATAATTGTTCAGGCGCGGCTAATATGCTGGCCCGCAATGTGAATATAAGCGTAATAAACGCGGGAGACGGCTGGCATGAGCACCCTACGCAGGCGCTTTTAGATATGTTCACATTGAGGAAAAAAACTGGCAGGTTAGAGGGTTTGAATGTAAGTATAGTGGGAGACATCGCGCATTCCAGGGTCGCCCGATCGAATATATGGGGTTTGACCAAATTTGGGGCAAAGGTGACTGTTTGCGCGCCAAAGATTCTGATTCCTCCGGGGATAGAGAGGATGGGGGTTAAAGTTACGGATAATATAGATGAAGCGTTGAGTGAAGCCGACGCTATAAATGTATTAAGGATGCAGTTTGAGCGGGATGATATGAAGGCATTCCCGAGCCAGCTGGAATATTTTAAAAGTTTCGGAATAACAGAAGAGAGATTGAAAAAAGCCAAAAAAGATATTATTGTCATGCATCCAGGCCCTATAAATAGGGGGGTTGAAATATCAAGCGAGGTTGCTGACGGCGGAAATTCTGTAATATTGGAACAGGTTACAAATGGAATTGCTGTCAGGATGGCAGTTTTATTCTGGGTTTCTCAAGCTAGGGATAAGGGTACATCAATTCCTTAGCCACCCAAAGGTGACTATGCATCTGAAATTACTCATTAAAAATGGCCATGTAATTGACCCTGGCAATAAAATAGACGAAGTAATGGATATTCTGGTAGAAGGCGAGAAGATATCCAAAATAGGCTTTGGTTTGGATGCCAAGGCTGAAACAGTTATTGACGCTGCAGGAAAAATTGTGATGCCTGGAATTGTCGACATGCATGTTCATTTGAGAGAACCTGGCAGAGAAGACAAAGAAACTGTTTTTAGCGGCACAAAGGCCGCGGCTAAAGGCGGGGTTACAAGCGTCCTCGCCATGCCAAATACATTACCAAGCCTTGATTCCGCAGGGGTTATCAAAACGCTGAGTGATATTATTAAAAAGACGGCAAATGTGGGAGTATTTATATGCGGGGCAATCACAATGGAAAGAACTGGTAAGAAATTAACGGATATAGCTGCATTAAAAAAACAAGGAGTGATTGCGATTTCAGATGATGGTAATTCAATTGATAGTGATGAATTAATGTGGCAGGCGCTTAAAGAGGCAA
>MNVP01000032.1 GCA_001871815.1 Candidatus Omnitrophica bacterium CG1_02_40_15 | reverse complement strand
ATGGCAATAAATAGAACCTTTTGCGCCTAATGTCAAAACTATAGGGCAATCTACTGATTTCTTAAGCTCACTTAGGCCTTTTTTAGGGCTTTTACAGCCAGTCAGGTATTCCATGTCAATTTCGCTTAATTTGGCTAAATCAGCTAGTTTTAAGAGCATTAAAACCCTGTTTTTGACCTGTTTTTTATACTTTATAGTGCCAGGCCTTATATTTGGGTCGTAAGAAATAAAAACACCTCTCTTTTTAAGGTATTTTATGAATTTCAGGGTTTCTTCAAAGGTTTCTTTTTGGTATGAGTAACTTGAACCGGTATGAAAAACTTTACATGTGTTTAATAAGTATTTTGGCGCGCTTTTTAATGGAACTACTGAATCTTCTGGAGAGTTTTTGTAAAAAGTATATTTAGCAACTCCATATTTATCAATTTTAGCTATTGCAAGCGGCGTTCGAATACTTAAATCCCGGATAATGCCTTTTGTATCTATTTTGCGTGCATTTAGAAACTCAACAGCAAAATCGCCTAATAAATCTTTGCCGATCTTGCTTAAAAGGCCTGTTGTTAGGCCTAATTTTGCGCTTATAATAGCTGAATTAGTAATAGAGCCCCCTACAGAAGCCCTAAATGCAGATTTGCCTCCCTTATACCGCTGTTTTTCCTGAATAAGGTCTATGGATGTTCCGCCTAAAAATAAGGTATCGGTTGACATAATGTTATTTATTTGAATACCTGAAAATAAAAAATAGGTATACAAAAAAGATTAAAACATACAGCACAATAAAAGTTGTAATAAGATAACGAGCTTTAGGCTGCTTATAATAGATTGCATAAAACAATAGAAAGATTAATATCGGTATTGAAAGGAATAAAAAATGGCGAAAGCCGGAAATATTATAAGATATGAATAGCACTATTTCTTTTTATCTGAATATTTTATTACTACTAGCCAAAAAGTAGTTGCCCATACAAGAAGTATTATGGTCAATACATTTGTCATTACGCACTGCTTGCTGGAACAGGCATCCTTTATATACATTAGGTTCGTAATTATAAGAACGCTGACCAGAATGATTATTATAATTTCCAACAGTTTGAATAAACCTGGTTTTTTCTGTGTCATGATAAGAGTTTAAAAAAGTCTCTTTTTTAAAAGGTTTATGCCTGTCTCGTATCTAACCGCGCCAGAATCATCTTCTCCTGAAAATTCTTCAAGCCACCTAACTTTGCCTCTTAATGACAGGTATTTGCCGCTATTCGGGTCTTCTATTTTTATATCCATAAGCGCGCCCTTAGCAATCCTTAAATTCACCGGAAATCTTAAGCCGTTTTCTGATATATTCTTTGTAAAACTCTCCCCCGTGTATCTTGTTTCAGGATAGGAATAATTCAATTTCAGCATAATGTCGTATCTCTTGGATTTGCGGCGGTCATTGACGAAATCTGATTCTTTTTTATGGTGCAGGAAAGTATAAAGCACTTTCCTGACCACTGAAAATCGCAAAAGATCAGCGCCGAAAGCGATTTTCTTGAACTCAAATATTTTTTTGAATAGCTTCATATCGCTACGCCAATAGGCTGCTTTTTCCTAAAGAGTCTATCAGCCTTCCGATGTGAAAAAGATCCGGATTTAAAAATTTTACCCCTGCTTCAAAAATATGGTCCTCTTTTTTATTTATAGGGGCATCCCAAACCCACATTACTTTGCCTATGCATCTGAAAGCCATGTCTGTATTGTGCTTGAATATTTCCAAGTCCAAAGTTGCGCCTGGTTTTAATTTTTTCAATAGAGGCATCCTTATCCCGCCGCCGCTTATGTTTCTGGTAGTAGAGCAAAATTCGCCATCAGTCCCTTGCGGGCTGTACCTTACTGCAAGTTCTCCGCTCACTCTTTCAAACAGCCTGTTATCGCTTTCGGCAAGCATAGGGTATCCCTCCTTTTCTTTAGGGGCTTAGTTTCGTCCCATCGTATGGACAATAGTTTACAGCGCCTGGAAATATCCTCCTGCATTTTTTGCACATGACTCTCGTTGGCAGTTTTGAGGTTTCATATCTTACAGGCTGCGCTGCGACCTGGGTTCCAGGAGATAGCGTATTAATATTGGCGCTTGAACCAGAAGCATTCTGGTTAACTTTAGCGTCTACTTTGGATATTATAGCAGGGATTTCTTTTTCCAACATCTGAATTCTCTGCGATGTGTATGGGTGGCTGCGAAGGAAAACCGGCCCCATTTCATCTTTATTTTTTTCTTTTAATTTTTTTAAAAATGTGATCATTGCGTTAGGGTTATAACCTGCCTTATACGCGTATTTTGCCCCCAGCCTGTCTGACAGAAGCTCATCCTCTCTTGAATATCCAAGCTCCACAAGATTAAAGGTAACGCCAATAGCCTGCTGCATCTGCCTGACACTTGTATTCTGGAGGGCTATGTTCATCAGGATTTCATAGCCTAACTGTGTCTGGAGTTTCTTGGCAATGTGCCTTGCGGCGACATGGCCTATTTCATGGCCTATCACGCAAGCAAGTTCATCGTCGGTTGTGATATCAAGAAGGCCTGAGTTGATATAAATATATCCGCCAGGCATTGTAAACGCATTTATTTCCTTGTCTTCCACCACGCTAAAATGATACTTAAGATCAGTCCTATCAGATACCTTTGCCAGCTTATCCCCTATCTCTGTAACCTTATTAACCTGTTTTGGGTCTTTTATAAAAGTGTACTGCTTGGCTACCTGCAGCGCCGTATTCTGGCCAAGCGCTACTTCCATAGGCGTTGTAATAAATACAAGCTCTCTTTTTTCAGTCGCAGGATTATACGTTGTAGCGCAGCCTGACATCAAAAGAGAGCCTGCTATTAATAATACTACCAACCTACGGCTACCCAGACTTAAAGGCCTAAGTATGTTAAGGTTGATACTGAGCGGCCATTGCTCACCCGTGCCTTGAAGAACCAAGTTTACTAGCCGCGAATGTATAAAAATTCTCATAACTTTCATTCTTCTTTTTTATCCCCTATTTTTGCGTACATAAGGTCGCATAGGAATTTTAAAAAAGTATTTTTGTTGTCTTCTTCTATTTTTCCGAAATCAATGCCGGCACTGTAAGAATGGCTTTTTTGGGAGCCTAGCTCTCTTGACCAAACCACGATGCCTTTCATATGGGCTGGGTTTAATGCCTCTGGCAGGAATATCTTAAGATCAACCTTGTCACCCAGCTCCAATTTATCGCTGGTCAATAACTGCATGCCTTGAGCGCTGACATCTTTAGTAGTGCCTAGTTTTTCTGTTTTCGGATATCTTTGAACAATATAGGCGGCTTTTAAAGCAATGGAAAATCTTATGAATCTTCTTTTTTCTCGCATCTTAGCCCCTTTTTTGTAGGGGACGGTTTAAAACCGTACCCTACAGCATAATTAATCTAATTTTGTTATGCTTAATTCCGGTGCAGTTATTTTTTTATATTCCACGCCTGCCTCTTTGAATAACGCCTCAAAACTTTTATCTGCATATTGGCCGCAGGTAACGAACTTTTTTATCTGCGCATTCACGATTATCTTTGCGCAAAGGATGCATGGCGAATGAGTGCAGTAGATTATGCTGTCAGCGATATTTATTCCGTGCAAGCCCCCCTGTATTATCGCATTCTGTTCCGCGTGTATTGCCCTGCATATCTCATGCCTTTCGCCTGAGGGGATGCCTCTTTCATCTCTCAAGCAGCCTAATTCCAGGCAATCTTTTACGCCTCTAGCTGCCCCGTTGTAACCAGTAGTAAGTATCCTTTTATTTCTCACAATAACTGCGCCTACATGGTGCCTAAGGCATGTAGAGCGCTCAGCTACAAGGTACGACATTTTTAAAAAATACTCATCCCATTCAGGCCTTCTGGATTTCTGCGATTTTTTCATCTATTTTTTTATAAAAATCCTCCAGGCTGGAATCGTTTATAATTAAAATATCTGCCAGCCTGAGGCAATTTTCCAGCTGCTGGTTTGTAGAGCTGGCTATATTTTCTTTTCTTTCCTTTTCTACAAACTCCTCTAATGTTACTGGGTCCCCCGGCCTCTTTCTCGCCACAGCTCTCTTGAATCTCATTTCTACAGGGGCGCCTATGCCTAGCAGGGTAAAATCATTTAATTTTCTAAGAACTTTTATTTCAAAAGGATTTCTAATAGAATCTATTACGTAGTTGTTTTGATTTTTAATCTTTTTTATAACCAAATCTGCCAGGATTGAAGGTCCATTTTTCCTCCTTACCTCATTACCTAATCTTATAAGATTCTCGCGGGACAGCTCTATTTTCCTGGCCTTGGCTTCTTCCCTTAATATATCAGAAAGCGAATAATATTCAAAGCCCTTTAATTTTAAATAGCCTGCTGCCTCGCCTTTTCCAGAGGCATTGGCGCCTGTAAGGCCTATAATCATTTTAATGAGCACTGCAGTTACAAAAATCGAAGATTTTAGTAACTGCATCTTCTTTGAGTTACTACTTTAGTTTGTGCGAATTAATCCCGCCCTTTTAGCAATTTTTCTCAGCTTGCTATTCAAAAGGGCGGGATAAGTTCGGACTTATGACTTACGTCGCCCTTTGGACTCCCTGCCTGCCGGCAGGCAGGCGTAAGCCATGTCTTCACTTATTTTACAAGAGAGCCTGGGGCAACAGGCTTGTCAGGCGAAAGAACAGCCAGAGTTTCTCCGTCCTGAACCGCAAGGATCATGCCTCTGCTCTCCACACCTCTTATTACAGCAGGTTCGAGGTTTTCAACAACAACCACTAACTTACCTAAAAGCTCTTCTTTATTATAGCTCTTTTTTATTCCAGCAACAACCTCTCTCTCTTCTTCCCCGATTACGAGGCGCACAATATACAACCTGTCTGCGCCAGGATGGTCAATCACTTCCTTTATTCTGGCAATCCTTATATTAAGTTTTTTAAATTCTTCTATAGTTATCATTGGATTCTCTTAACCCGAATATTTCATACACAGTATGAAATATTCGCCCTTAAGGGCCGATGGATTAAATCGTTAGACGATTTAATCCTGCTATCGGGGTAGCCCGCCGCTTTTGTATTGTTTTATGTGTCGTATGAAATAAGCGGGCTAATGCCTTTTCAGGGTATTTAAATACGTTATTAATATAGCTTCTGCTTCAGGGCCGATCTTTCCAAACCTAATGCCTGTATGGAATAGCCTTCTTCCGTGGTCATCAGTAGACTGCAGTTGTTTTACCCATATAACAGAACCTATTAATTTCACAGATTTTGAAAAACCAGGAACTTCTACCTCTATCTCCAGCTTATCTTTTTGTTTGAGTTTTTCATAAGCAGAAATACACAGGCCTGTTTTGGACATGTTCTGCATCTTGGTATTGTCTGGGCTTAGCTCAGAACCAATGCGGTTATATCTTATTTTCAGGTTTTCCCGAAACCTTACAAATCTCCTCTTTTCTCTCAGCACCCAATATCTATTTGCAATTCCCTGTGTTACGCCTTTTCTTATACGGACCTCTTCTCTTAAAGTAATGGCCAGTATTAAAATTAACATAAGCAGGATAATTGTATACGCTAGGTACATTTAGAGCTCCACTAATTCGTACTGACTAGTGCCTAATTTTATCTTCTCAGCATGCCTTATCTGCGCAAGCGGGTCTATCTCAGGAAATATTTCTTTAAATTTTTCTATGCCTACAATATCCATTGAGGCCTTATCTACTGCGACAGGATCTGCGCCGCATAATATTCCTATGTCAGGCGCAATAGGCGTTTCGTCTTTCGACATGCAATCGCAGTTTTTTGTCACATGTTCCAGAAAATTTAAATACACAATTCTGGAGTTCAGGGCCTTTTTTACGCCTAGAGCATATTCTACCATTTTTTCCTGGAATTTTACAACATTTTCGTCATATTTTATATCAATTGCTCCTATCCTGCATGCCACAGTGCATTCCCCGCAGCCAAAACACTTTTCCTTTACAAGTATGGCCTTTTTTTTCTTTATGCCTATTGCGTTCGCAGGGCATATGCTCATGCACTCGCTGCAGCCAATGCATTTTTCAACAGTTATCTCTGGAAGAGTGCCTGAGTGCTGTAAGAGCTTACCCTGGCGGGAAGCGCAGCCTATGCCAAGGTTTTTAAGAGCTCCCGCAAAACCTGATTGCATATGGCCTGTTACATGCGATATGCAAATCATATCATCACTTTCGCATATACCTCTGGCTATCTTAACGTTCTCAAAGTGGTCTCCGCGTATTGGTATATTTTGGTAGTCTCGTCCACGCAAACCGTCAGCTATTATTATAGGTATTCCAACTTTGTCAAAGCTGTATCCATGACTGTTAGCTGCATGAAGATGCCCGATTGCATTGGACCTTTTCCCCCTGTAAAGCGTATTTGTCTCTGCTATAAAAAGGTTTTCTCTAGCCCCTCTCAAAGAGTTTAAAATATCTGTTAACCACGCGGGCTTTATATATCCGGAGGCGCCTTCTTCTCCAAATGTTAACTTTACCGCAGTAAAACTATTTTTATCTTTAAAATCAACTATTGGCTCTAAATATTGCCATGCAGATAAAACAGCTTCGCTTATTTTCTGGTCTAAAGACCAGTCTTGAAGCCTTTTAATATATACCTTGCTTGGGATTATCTTAGGCGCTTTGTTTGAATGATTCTGCAAAGGCTATCCTCCTCGCTATTGGCGGATGGTCGTAAAGCATTATTTCATAAATCCTGCCGGGATATGCATCTGCCAGGTTCTGTTCGCTAAGTTTTTTCATTGCAGATATAAATGCGCTGATATTGCCTGTGGTTTTCAGCGAAAACTCATCCGCATCTTTTTCCAGGCGCCTTGAAAAGGCATTGGCCGCTGGAATCAATGCTATGTTAAACAGGGCTGCGATAAAATATATCAATACAAGCGATTCGTAATCATAAAGCATGTTGTATCCAAAAAAATTATGCAATTTTAGAAATAGGCCATTCGCAAAAAAGAATATTATAAATGTAAAAATACCTCCTGATATTATAAGTTTCCACATGTGGTTCAGCTTGTGATGCCCAAGTTCATGAGCCATAACAGACTCTATTTCATCATGGCTGAAATTTGAAATAAGCGTATCGCAAAGCACTATCCTCTTCTGCCTGCCAAGGCCGAGCAATGCCGCATTAGCCTTTTTTGTGTCCCTGCTTATATCCAGCTCATATACACCGCTAGCCTTAAACCCAACCCTTGAAACAAGCCGGCTCAGCTTGCTCTCTAATGCTGCATCTTTTATGGGAGAATATTTATAAAAAATAGGCACTATTATGACTGGCGCGAATTTTGCCAGTATTATAGAAATAGAAAACCATAAAAGAGCTGTCCATAGCCACCAGCTTAGAGGATATAGTTTTAAAAATGTATACAGCGCCATAACAAGAGGCCCGCTTATTATAAAAGCAATGATATTTTTCTTGCCTTCCCTGAAAACCCAATCTTTTAATGTCTGGTTAGAAAGAGAAAATTTATGCTCCAATACGTATCCGGAGTAAAACTCCAAAGGCAGATTTATAACATAATAAAGCGCTCCAACGAAAATATAGAATATAATCAAATTAACATAATCATTATAAGGGGTTAGCTGCGATATACTTTTAAAATAAGTAGGTATGCCTGCAATTAAGAATATCCACAGCAGTATTGGCGTTAGGGATATATTTATTAGCGCAATCCTGTGTTTTATTGCGGAATATTGCTTTGCTTTATCTTGCATGGCTTTACTTCTCGACTCTGCTACCATGATAGGTTTCCGTAACCGCTCGAAGAATATTGCACAGGTACTTATTGGCTTTTAGCAGTATTGTTCGAGCGGACATCTTGACCTTGCATGTAAGTCTGGCCGAGAACATACATATTTCTTATCGTGTTTAAAATATCTATATAAACTTTACTCCTGTAATCAGGGTATGTCCATTCAAACGGTTCGAAGCTGGATTTTCTCCATCTGAGCGTGACTTCCGCATATATCCCATGATGTAAATATACCCTGTGAAAATAATCCTTTGTAGTGGCTAGAACAAGTTTTGAGTCAGATATATAGCCAGGGTCTATGTTTATCCGTCTTCTTAAATTTGGCAGTTCTCGACTCACTTTGCTCGCTCGAACAATATTCTTCGAGCGAAGTCGAGAAGAATTAATCTTTACAGCCAATTTTTCTTCTATGGAATTGGCGAGGAGTTTTATCTTTGCGATCCTTCCAGGAGAGATAGTTTTTTTAAAGGAGATGAACTTTCTTTTTAATGGACTACCCATCTCTTTTTTATAGTAATCTGTGTAGCCAAAAGAAATTACAGGGCTTTTATAATCTATAGGGCCGAACTCTTTAATAAAAAACTCTTCGGCTATATCGAAGAGTTTTTGGCTTTTGGCTAGCATTCCTATAATAAGCTTTACCGCTTTTGGCTTTCTGGCTTTGCCCATTTATACCTACTGAGAAACGCAAAAGTAATGGAATAATTTGTCATTATGACAGAATTTCATTATTTTTATTGTTTATGCGTAAGTCAGTAATATGTCACTGGCTTATCTGTATCTCCGCAGGATCCAAGTTGCCTGAAGCTACGTAATCCTCTGCTATTTTCTGGTCTTTTTTAGAAATATCTGTAAAGAATATAGCTATATTGTAGTGCGCCTTATCAGCATATTTTATTATAGCTGGCTCTGTCCTGACAACTACGCCTTTACATCTTATCTTTCTCGTAGGGCTGCTAGCGTCTTTCCCTGGGACGAGAAGCACAACCTCTATCTTTGACATAGGCATTAGGTTTCTGGTTACTCTACAATAAACGCCCGACGAGCTTATATCAACTGTTTCTGTTATAATATCAAAAGCAGTATCTGCAAGCTTAAGAGGTATATTCTTTTTTGCCCTTATATTTTTACGGCGCTCAATCATAAACTATGCTTTTTTCTCTTTCTTTGCAGCTAAAGCTTTAACAGCCTGCTGCCAGCAACCTTTAGAACAATAGTAGCCATTGTTCTTATAATACCATGACTTTCTTTTTAGCCTTTTATTGCATTTCATGCAATTTGTAGGTTTTTCTGCTGTTCCCGGCGCTTTCTTTGGTTCATCCTGTTTTTTTGCTTCTTCTGGCATTTTGTTTCCTCCGTATACTTCGTATTGGGCACATGCTGCACAATGGTTTTTTAGATTTACATATAGATTTTCCCAACTCCACTATTAACGCATGAAACTCATTGAATAATCGAACATTTTCTGGAAGATTATTCATGAATAAAGCCTGTATTTCCTTGTATTCCGCATCATGGCTTATAATGCCATGCCTTGAGAATACCCTTTTTGTATATGCGTCTATTACAAAAATAGGTTTGTTGCCGGCATATAAAAGAATACTGTCCGCTGTTTCCTGGCCTATGCCATTAAGCGCGAGCAACTCTTCTTTTAATTTATAAAGATCAGTTTTGAACATCCTGTTAATAGAGCCATTATAACGGGCGTTCAGGAATTTCAAAAAATTCTTTATGCGGCTCGCCTTTACATTATAATACCCGGACGGCCTTATGAGCCTTGCCAGTTTTTTCTCAAGGATATCGGAAAGCCTGCTTGCGCTCAACGCCTTTTCTCTTTTAAGGTTATTGATAGCCTTTTCTACATTAACCCAGGCGGTGTTTTGCGTAAGGATAGCGCCTATTATTATTTCAATTTTTGTATCGCCTGGCCACCAATGCCTTGAGCCGAATTTAGCGTAAAGCAAATCGTATATCTTTAATAAAGATCGGTTTACCCCGCTCTTTCTCACTTTACAGCCTCTCTTCGCTATAGAAAGGGCGGGGTTTAATCTTTTATCTTTCAACGCCCAGCGTCCTTCGACAGGCTCAGGACTTCTCGCTATAACATTAGCGCTCAATGCTCGGCGCGCTCTTTTATTTTTGAAGCAAGTTCCACTAAAAGGCTGTAATAATTAGACCCCCTCGTTACAGGGAATTTTATCTGCTTTCCTTTTTGGGTATGCTCTTTGAATGAAGCTATACTTAGTTCAGTGGCTCCGCTACTATTTTTCATTTCGAGAGACACAACCAGTTTATGTTCAATAGAAGCTGTAGCGTCTGCCCATAATTCTTTTATGAGAGCAAGTCTTATCGGCATCGTAGCTAAAATAACGCCTGTAGTCCTGCTTGAAAAGATAACAGAATAGTCGTTTTCCCTTAAAACCATCAGAGAATATGAAAATGCAGTGTCAACGCCTGTATTTATATCAGCTCTTACAACGCTGCTTCCCTGCGTGATTTGAATTTTTTCCGGATTTAAGGCTTCGTCTGAAGGTTCAGCCCCAGTCATTGAACCTTCAGTTACGTTTTTCACCGGCACTGCTGATTTAACTGCAGCGCCGGATCCCAAAAGAGTTGTCCACTTGGATTTTTTGAGTTCCCGGTAAGCAGATTTTTCTTTTTTTATAGGGTATTTTTTTGCTTTCTTAACAATCAAAATACTGTCGCCTTCTCTGATTTCTTTATCTTTTTCTACAATTTTTTCTATAACTTCTTTTTTTTGTTCTTTCTCTGTATTTAATATTTCTGCAGCAGCGACATTAGCCCTGACTTCCACTACTTGGGCCTCTGCTAATTTTTCAGCGTTTCTGTGGATAATAAGCCCATCGCCTATTTCAATGCCTTCATTCTCTCCCGCCTTGATTATTATATACTCCTTGTCAGAATTTACGCTGATAACCTGCGAATCAATCTCTATGTCTTCCTGGCAAAGAGCAATCCCGGAAAGAAAAGCGCAGAAAAAATATAAAACCAAAATATTTTTCATCACGATTGTATTTTAATACAGAAAAATAAGAAATACAAGAAAAAATATTTAAATTTGATAGTTATTAGAGATTAATGAAGGGAGTATTTGCAGCCTTTGTCAAAGGCCTCTTTGAAGTCATACCTATTGTGGAAATCTTCTTTGCGGTCTTCGTCTGTTTTGCCTAACAATCCTGAATTTATAAGATTAAACACTATCTCGCCAAAGTCATTAGTTGATTTAATGCCCCATTTTTCAAGCACAACCCTTGCCATTGGCCCGAATTGCTCTAAACAATAGTCCTTTACTCCCATAGAAAGCTCTTCGCCGCTCACATGTCCTTTTCTCTTGAGCTTTTTCATGGTATAGTCCAGGCTTGCCATGATAAAAGAATACGCTTCAGGATCATATCTTTTATCTTTATCAAGGATTTTTAATAAGGCGAATACTTTACTCATACTCTGTTTATTTTTATTTTCAGCCATAAGTGATAAAAAGTATACATTGCGATATTGATTTTGTCAAGCAATGCCTGCTGAAAAAGCAGGCATTGCTTGATCCTGAGGCCGATAGGCCGAAAGATCTTTAACGACATGATACTATACGACACTTCTTATGGAATTTTATACCACCAGAGGATTTAAAAACTTCGCGCCCACGTTAAACCTTTCAGAATGCGGCTGATTTGAGATCCATGCAACTTCTGCTAATGTTTGAATTGGCTCTGGCTGCCATGGAGGGCGTATTTCAAATACGAGCTGGGAATGTCTTGGTATAAATTCGTTAGAAATAAAACCTATGCCGCTATTGCTTATATCTTTGCCTACAGTATCGCTGTATATTTTAGCGCCTTTTTGATAATAGCGGATAGATGAATTAAATAATATTCTTGAAGTAAACCTCTTTTCTTCTTCCATACCTAAAGTTTATCACGTAACTCTTTATTTGTCAAACAGTTATTGCGTATCTATTATTTTTTCAATTATAGAATTTATTCTTATAGCGTCTTTTCTTTTTAAATTTGTAAACTCCAGGCCTGTATCAAAAGATTCAGACTTCTTGTCCTCTTTACTGGCTATCACCCATGCTACTGTTCCATCGCATTCTATAACAGGCTGGCCATCAAGTAAATCCAGGCGTATCTCTACAGGAGCAAATATGCCTAGATCTCTAGGCAAGATTACGCATATGCCGCCCAATCCTATGTTCTCAGTCTGAGTTGACAATGTATCCTGCTGATCTTTTCTTTTTACTGACAGTACGCATGGATAACTGGCTCTGGGAAACTTTCTTCTATTTATTCCGCTCCACATAGCATACCTCCCAATTTTTGCTTTGTAAAAATTGATCCCGAGCGGCCCTCTTTATTTCCATCAGGTCGCGAGGGACGATTTTTCTTACTAACCTCATTAATGATAAATAAATTATAAGGCTAAAGCCGATATAATTCAAGAAAAATATTACTAAAAAATTTCTTTTATTAAAACCTTAATAGTGCTATAATTCATAACAAAAGGAATTGATATTATGTACCTGCAATTTTATGGTTTAAATGAAAAACCTTTCAATGTAACAGCTGACCCGAATTTCCTCTATCTCAGCAAAAAACACAAAGAAGCTATCAGCCACATGCAATATGGGATTCAGGAGCGCATGGGTTTTCTGGAGATTACAGGCGAGATAGGTGCAGGAAAAACAACTGTGTGTAAAGCCCTTCTAAGCCAGCTGGACCAGCATACAAAAACAGCTTTTATTCTGAATGGAAACCTTTCAGAACTTCAGCTTTTGCAGGCCATTATAGAAGATTTTGGCATACAGGTAAGAAGCAAAAATAAGATTACAATGTTGAGCGAGTTGAATAAGTTTTTGCTGGAACAGCTGGAGCACAGAAATAATGTGGTGCTTATCATAGACGAAGCTCAGAATCTGAAACCATCTCTTCTGGAACAAGTAAGGCTTTTATCAAACCTTGAGACAGAAAAAGAAAAATTGCTGCAGATTATTTTGGTGGGCCAGCCTGAATTAAGGGAAAAACTTGCTTCCGGGGAATTGAAACAATTGCGCCAGAGGATAGCCATAAGATACCACATAGCTCCCCTATCCAGGCGCGAAGTCGATGGCTATATATCGCATAGGCTTAATGTGGCAGGCTGCAACAACGGCGATATTTTCCATAAGGATGCAATTGAAGAGATATTCAAATTTTCAGGCGGGATACCTAGATTAATAAATATAGCGTGCGATAAATCGCTTCTAACAGGCTATAGTACCGATAAAAAAACAATAGATTCTAATATGGTTAAAAAATGCGTTAAGGAAATCGAGGGGGTATTTGATGAGCATTGTCAATGACGCTTTAAAAAAGGCGGGCAAAGGGTTTGATCCTAAGGATCGAACCATTTCTGTAGGGGGCCGTCGCGACCACCCCCTATCAAACCCTGATAGAAAATGGATTGCTATAATAACTGCGTCCCTTGTTATCATAGCGTCTCTTTTCGGATCATTGATCTTGTATAAGAGTATGTCCAGATCCAATGCTTTTGTAGAGGCGGGTTTTAAATCCACGCCTACATCTGTAATTCAGTCAGCTCTTAATAATATAGAGCAGAAAGCCCAAGCGGGAGCTATGAGATCGCAGGATGTTGTGAAACTAAGCGGCATTATGTACGGCGATAAAGGCCGGTGGGCTATTGTTAATAACAGGATTGTGAAAGAAGGCGACAGGCTTCTTGGTGGAGAGATTACTAGCATAACTAAAGACCTTGTAAAGATTGAAAAAAATGACGGAAGTGAGATAGTTCTAAGTCTTAAATAATTAAAACTATAATTCCTTTTCTGATTCTATCGCAGACAGTGCTTCTTTGGCAGATAACTGTTCTGCGCTTTTCTTGTTTGGGCCAGACCCTATTCCATATCTCTTGCCAGCTACTACTGCTTCTACGATGAAATGCTTTTTATGATCAGGGCCTATTTCTGAAAGTATTTTATAAGAAGGAGTGGTTTTAAATTTTCTGAGCACGGTCTGTTGAAATATTGATTTGTAATCCTTTGCGCCTTTTCCTTCTTTTACAAGCTGTATCTCAGACCTGAATACCCTGGTTATAAAACCATGCGAAGCTTTCAATCCTCCGTCTAAAAATATGGCGCCTATAATAGCTTCCAGGGCGCACATGAGATTAGATATATGTTTCCTGCCGCCGGATGACTCTTCTCCTTTGCCAAGCAGAATGTATTCGCCCATCTCTATTTCCTTTGCTATCCTGGCGAGTGTTTCTCCGCTCACTAACTGCGATTTATAGCGCGTGAGAACACCCTCGTCTTCTCCTGGGTATTCATTGTAAAGCATATGGCTTATAATTACGCCCAAGACAGAGTCTCCAAGAAACTCCAGCCGTTCGTTATCGCTGGAACGCTCCATGTTTTTTTCATTTGCGTAGGATTTGTGCGTAAGCGCCTGGTTCAATAAGAATTTATTCCTAAAACCATACCCTATTGACCTTTCAAAAATTTTAAGCTTCTTAAGCCTGTCTTTATCTTTTTTCAGATTCATATAATGCGTTTAAAAGCGACTCTTTTATTAATGATTCAGGGATGCCTTCTTTTACTACAACCTTCCCTATCCTGACAGGCAAAACAAAACGGTTTTTACCATGAATAAATTTTTTATCATGGCTTTGGGCTGATAAAATATCTTTCAGGCTTACATTTTTAAGCTTAACAGGCAATCCTGTATTTTTAATTACATTCTTTATCCTGCGGCTGCTGGATTCTGTCAACAAGCCCATTTTCCCGGCTATATAAATACTGGATAATATGCCTAGCGCTACTGCATGGCCATGGTTATAAGATTTGCGATAATTAGTTGCAGCCTCTATGGCATGGCCTACAGTATGTCCGAGATTAAGGACCACGCGGATATTTTTATTATCCATTTCATCTTTTTCAACAATCCAGGCTTTTATAAGGCTGCATTTATGCACAATGTGCTGCAGGCATTTTTTATCATATCTTAGAATTTTTGTATAATTTTTTTCTATGAAGCTGAAAAGATCCGGCGATTTTATTATTCCATATTTAATGGTTTCCGCAAGGCCTGATATAAGCTCTTTTTCAGGCAGGCTTTTTAAAAACGAGATATCTGTAAAAACAAGTTTTGGCTGATAAAATGCCCCTACCAGGTTTTTTCCTGCGCTCAGATCTATGGCTGTCTTTCCTCCTATTGCTGAATCCACCTGGCTAAGAAGCGTCGTGGGAACCTGTATGTAGGGGATACCTCTTTTATATATGCTCGCTGCAAACCCTGCCAAGTCTCCTACCACCCCTCCTCCGAGAGCTATTATAAACACCCTGGCCAGAGCGTCAAATTTAGAGATGCCGTTTAAAAGCTTCAGGCATTCTTTTTCTGATTTCGCCTTTTCTCCGTCAGGCACTATCTCAAACCTTACATTGAAACCGCTGGCAACGAGAAGCTTTTCAATCTTATTTCCGAAAAGCTTTTTCAAGCTCGCATTCGTGACTATTATAGCGTCCCTGCCTATGTTCAAACGCTTTAGACATGGCCCTAGTTTATTGAGCTCATTGTAACAAATTAATATATCGTAACTATTTTTCCCAAGATTTACTTTGATTTTTTTCATAGTATGTGTTTTCTAGCCAGCCGTGACAGGCCTAAAGAAAAGCCTCGCCGATTCGAGCGGGCACGGTGTCCTGTGCAGGCTGGGGTCGTTCGGCACGAAATAATTTTGCCGTCCGCTACGGTTTACAGCTCGTTTCTCTGTCGACTATCGCATTGTCACTCGACCGAAACTCGCTGTAAATCCTTGCGGACATTTGCCAAAATT
>MNVP01000029.1 GCA_001871815.1 Candidatus Omnitrophica bacterium CG1_02_40_15 | reverse complement strand
TCTATAAGTCTATTGAAATTAAAACGTTCTGGATTCCCGCTTTCGCGGGAATGACAAAAAATAGTATTTCGCAACAGTCCCATATTCCTACCTGATGCTCTTGAAAAGTTTGTTCAAGAGCTCCTGGCCCTTTGATTCTATTAATTTCTGTAACGCGTGGTTAATATCCGGAATTACCGATATGTCAGGGACCTTACCTTTTATTTCCAGGGGTATTGTTATATTGCCTTTATCATCGATAAGATATTCGAGTTCCGGCACAGCATTGCTAAATACTCCGGAAAGGTCTTTCGGTATAAATAAATTCGAGCTAATCCCAAAGCTCTGATCTATCATGCCAACAGACCCTTTGTTTACAAGATAGAATGCATCTGATTCCACTAAAAGATTATCAAAATAAATCCTGCCACCCTTTATTTCAAAATCCGCTTTCATGGGTTTGAACGCAGTGTAATCCTGGTTTAAAAGCCCTTTATAGTTTTCAGGCAGGTTATCTTTTAATTTCTGGACAACATTTGGCAGCATACTCAGACTATCCAAAACAGTTTTTAAAACATTCACATTATCTAAAACCGCATTTGTCAATTTCACGTTTCCCTTAGCGTTTAATGTCTTTAACATATCATCCTGCTGCGGGCTGCAAGAAAATCGCTTTGTGATAACCTTTAAGCGATTTTCAGTGGTTGGAATTTCGGTTTTTTGAAATTCCATACCATTAATTAAAATACGCACACTCAAATCAAGGCCACATCTGAAGACAGGGCTGTTGGCGCCAGTTCCGGTATTTATCTCCAGCTCAGGCACAAATAACCTCTGGATTTGAATATCTTTTTTTAGAAGCGAAAGAATTTTTACGCTCGCATTCAGGTTTTTTGCCTTTAACAAAAAATTGTCCCATGTTTTATCCTTGTCTTTTATTGCCATGCCTTTTATCTCGATCCCAAACCCGGTCAAAAGGCTAAGCGATATATTGTCTATCTTCACGTCTTTACCCATAGACTCTTCTAATTTTGTTATCAAAATGCCTTTGTAGCGATTGGCGTCAAAAGTGAAGATAATCACTATAACTAAGGCTATAATTAATATTAAAATAATAATAAATGCTGCCAAAAATACTCTCATCTTCATCAGGCTATCCCTTCCTGTTATTGTTTAAAAACCCACTTTCCAACCTGTATTAAAACTCACGTCCGGGCTGGCCGCAGAATTGATATTTTCAGTAAAAGCAAAATACCAGGACACATTTTGTTTTTCTTTCCAGAGATAATTAAGACCAAAACCTACATCTAATGCATCTTCATCCAGGACATTTGTTCCGCTAGATGGATAAGGCGTTGTGTTTCCTGTGACCTGCGCCACCAAAGAAAATCTTTGCGCCAGAAAATATTCTGCCCCTATAATCCCAGAAACTATATTTTTTTTCAAATTCAAAACGCTGAAAAAACTAGGTTTTTCTATGACTACAAAGTTACAACCGGCATACACTGTTATCCTTTCAGAAAATGTTTTATCTGAAAGTATGCCAAACCCGTAATCAAACTCCCCGCTTCCAAGCAAAGACCTTTTCTCGCCCGTAGGCAATTTAACAGCTGTCCTGAAAGACATATTAGGCCAAAAACTATATCTATCTTCTTCTAAGATTTGATATTTTGCCTTCAATACAACATCTCCCAATCCATCAGAAGCATTAGTTCTTTTTATCAAATCCTGATTATTGTAAATAAATGAGTAATTAAGATTATAAGAACCCTGCCGTATCCTGGAACGAGGAGTTCTTGCGCCCATACTATCTTCAAACCCTTTTACAAATTCGTCAAGATACCCGGCCGATAAGCCTAAATACGGCACCTCCAACCCAACCTCTGTATTTTCATAAATTCCATATTTTAGATCCAGCGTTATCCTAGAAACCTCTGCATCAATATTTATATTATAAAGGGATGTAGCTGGGGTAAAACAACTCACAGTTATATTTGAAACAGCATAGCCAGCATTTATATTAAGTTTATCCTGCTCTGTAACGCTTGCTTTATCAGGCTCCATCTGTAGGTAGAAAAGATAAAGCGGCATCTGGTTGCGCATTGGAATAGGCCCTGCCCCGTGCCATTGTGATGCAGAGCCTGTTTTTGCAAAGGCATCAGTTGCGCAAAATAATAAAAAGCATAGAATCGCAATGCCTGGCATCTTATTTTTTTTCAATTTTTCTCTCCTCTTGCTATTGAAACAAATGATTTTATATGATATAATTATTATAGCCGATAAGGGCAAACCCTGGGAAATCAGGGGGCGCAAAGCCTACGGGCCTAAGTTATTCTGACAAGCCGTAACCTCAACGAATGTAAAAGGTTAGTGAGGCAGTCAGGAATAATATGGCGGCTGGGTTGCCGAGCGATGAAAAGCCGAAGCTAGAGGCCTTTATCGGCTCTTTTCTTTATCCTATCAAATATCTCGCTGAATTCACTTTCCAGAACAAACAAAGGCGCTATAGTACAGCCTGTAAGGCTTTTTATCTTAGCCAAAACTTCCATATTCTTGGGATCTAGCATTGCTAAGAGCAGCACATTTTTATCTTTTCTTACAGGTAAAACACCACAATCTTTCATTATATCAAAAGATATCTTTGATATTATCTCTTTCATCTCTCCGTTTTCGCTCAAATTTCGAATATCAAAATGCGGAACATTAAACTGCGATTCCAGGGCTCTCGCAATATCGCCAGAACTAGCCATGCCAAGGCCTATAATGCTCTGGCCTATTTTCTGGCCTGTGGTCCAGTGTTTATTAAGCGCCATTTCAAGCTGTTCAGACGTAATTATCTGCGATTCAAGCAATATCTGGCCAAGCGGCTTATATTTGAATTTTTCTTCTTTCTTTGAGCCGAAATTTTCTTCCTTATAAGACTCATCGATAAACGTTTTCTTTTCGATCTGCCTGCGGTTCACAAGAAAATTACTGCCCGGCAATGTCTTTAAATAGCTCTTTATCTCTGTAATTGTCTCCATAAGTTCCACCATATTCTTTATGGGGAAATATTTATTATTCGCTATAGCTATAGAAATGCTCATAAGAGGCATGTTTACCACATTGCCGCGCCTGTTTTTGGAAACTATGTAAGTCCTTTCCCTGTCCTCTTTTGAATAATGAAAATGCATGGCTCTATTAAAGGTAAGTATTGACTCGGACGCGATCAACCTGTCTCTGTCAGGCGTTGTAACTACTACGAAATCATCGCCTCCTATATGCCCTACAAAATCATGCGGATTGCCGTATCTTTTGACTGTGGTAGCTGTAATATAAGCAACATGCCTTATAACGCTATCGCCTTTCATGTAACCGTATTTATCATTAAATGATTTAAAATTATCTATATCATAATACGCTACCGAAAAAAGCTTTTTTTCTTCCATCCTGGAATGAATAGCCTTTTCTATCTGCTTATTTCCTGGGAGTTTCGTAAGGGCGTTTGCGTAAAGCTGGTGGCTGGTCCTGCGTAAAGCAAGCTCCATGCGGACTTCCAGATCTATCGGGTCAGGAGGGTTGGCGATATAATCGTCCACGCCTTGCTCTATCTCCAGCACCTTTTTTCTTATCTGTTTCTTGTCTATAAGGACTATTACGGGGATATGCGCGGTAAGAAAATCTTCTTTCAGGATCTTGGATACCTTAAGGCCGTCCATATCAGGCAGGCCCCAGTCTATTATAATAATATCCGGCTGCTCCCGCCTTACTGCATCTAGAACAGCTGAACCTTTAGCGATGGTGACTATATCGTAATCCCATGCCTTGAGCAGATATTGTATTATCTCCGCAATACCTGCCTCGTGCTCAGCTAATAATGCCTTCCTTTTTCCAGCATTCATTATTGTTAATTATATCTCAGAAAAATGCCCTGGTCAATCAAATAGATGATGGCCGAAATAGGGTTGCAAAGATAGGCGTTTTCGGATATACTACACTTTATGAAACTTTCTATTTTAATTCCGGCATATAACGAAGAAAACTCAATTGCTCAGGTGATGCAGGAAATAAAGTCATTGAACTTGTCTTCATGCGGCGTGTCTGAAAAAGAGATAATACTTATTGACGATGGCTCAACTGATAAGACAGTAGAAAAAGCCGTATCTGTAATTCCTCCCACAAGAGTAATCAGGCATGTGAAAAACCAGGGCAAAGGCGCTGCGCTCATATCAGGAATCGCTCATGCAACAGGAGATATAATAATAATCCAGGACGCTGATCTGGAATACAGCCCTTCGCTTTATCCCGCGCTGTTAAAACCCATAGCGCAGGAAAACGCAGATGTGGTGTATGGCTCAAGATTCCTTGCAAATCCTCATCTTAG
Source organism: Candidatus Omnitrophica bacterium CG1_02_40_15 (assembly GCA_001871815.1). Lineage (GTDB taxonomy): Bacteria > Omnitrophota > Gorgyraeia > Gorgyraeales > Gorgyraeaceae > UBA10183. Next base: position 11,250 of record MNVP01000029.1, on the reverse strand, counting down.
AGGAATGAAAATGTCTTATTTTCTGGCGAATCGTTTTGGAAATTTTCTTACAAATATGCTATGCAGGACATCGCTCACAGACTGCATGACATGCTTCAAGGTTTTTAGAAAACATGTCCTTAAGGGGATTGCGCTTGAATCCAGGGGATTCGGGATAGAGCTTGAGCTAACCGCCAAGATAAGTAAATCCGGTTTTAAAATAAAAGAAGTAGCTATTCCTTATAAAGCAAGGACATTCAAGGAAGGGAAAAAATTCAAAAGGATTTATTCTCTCGGAGTACTGTGGGATATTATAAAATATTCCCTATTCTAAAATCTTTCTTAAAATCTCATGCGCGATTTTATTATCAGGCTCTTTTCTGAGTATAAATTCCGCTTCGGCCTTTGCCTCGCTATTTTTTTTTTGATTAAAGTATAAGATGGCTAAATTTTCATGAGAATATAAAAAGTTATTGTCTATCTCCACACTCCTCTGTAATTCTTCCATAGCGCTTTTGTAGTCGCCTTTAGCAATATATATATTTGATAAATTAAAATGCGTTTGAGGGTAATAATCGCCTAGTCTTACAGCCATTTTATATTCGTCTATAGCGTCTTCTGCCCTGCCTTTATCTGAATAAGCCATTGCGAGATTATTATGCAGCCTTGCGGAATTAGGCACATATTTTATTGTGCTTTCGTAAAACGATATATGATCCCGCCATTCTTTGTTTCTTTCGATCGTCCTCCACATGTAAAATAATCCGATAGATATTGTTATAAAAATAACCGCGTATTTTAAGATTTTACCTTGTTTTAATAATTCTTCAATAATCCACGCGGCAGTTATAAAAAACCCTAACGATGGCAAATAAAGCCAATGTTCGTAAATAAGCGCGTTTATGGGAATAATATTTGAATTAGGAAATAGGGCTATAAAAAACCAGCACGCTGAAAATAGCATAGCCATGTTAAATTTCCTGATCCTATAAGCTATAAAAAATATACCTGCCAGCATTAAAAACCCTGAAAACACCTGAGGCTCAAATATAGATTGCGCTAGATCCATCTGCCTTTCCATATGTAATCCAAAAGGCCAAAGAAGTATGCTAAAATACACTGGCAATGCTTTTAAAAACGTACAAAATCTTATCCAAAGCGGCACATAAAAAAATGGCTGAGGTAGATTCCCGCTTACTGTTTTTGAAAAATCCAGAACCGTAAGCCTAAGCGTGCAATACCCAAACATTATCAAAAATAATAAAAACAGCTTTTTGCTATAAGGTTTCACACTCCCATTCTTAAATAAAAGATAAACCATTAAAAGACAAGGCCCTATCAAAGCGGATTCCTTTGACATCAAAGAGAGAATAAAAGCAACGATTGCAGCCAACAGATTTTTTTCAAAAAATATAATAGTTAGCATTACAAAAAATGCTGCCATTGCATCTGACCTGCCTGAGATATAGGTAACTACCTCCGTCTGCACGGGGTGAATTATAAAAAACAAGGCTGCAAGAAACGCTATATTTATTGAAAAAATTTTTCTGAGCATTAAATATGCTGCGACGCCCGCCAGGATGTGAAAAATTATGTTGGACACATGATGGCCAAGAGGTTTGTCTTTCCATACCATATAATCAAAGCCATGTGTAAGGGACTGCAGCGGCCTGTAGAAATTACTGCCTTTTCTAGCGCCATGAATCATGTTTTCAGTAAAAACAGTGGGCCACTTGTGCCAGTCTTTTACAGTTGAATTTTTTAAGACAAAATCCTCATCGTCCCAGATAAACTCATTATGAATCGAATTCAGGTAGGAAAATATTCCTGCTAAAATTATCAGCGGGATAAACAACCTGGCAATCTTTGGCATGATTATAAAAAAAGGTTCTTTGCTTTTATTTTACCTATTGCCTTTTTGTAATCCTCAAAGTCTACGAAAATAAGATCGGGCCTTTTTTGTTTTATCTTTCTTATCTCGTGAGACCTGGTGGCAATATATTTAAACTCATTCCCGCACTTTGGGCACGATTTTGCAGATAAATAATTAATGCCGAGTTCCCTGCAATTAGAACAATCCCCCGCAACATCTCCTACTATCAGAAGATGTTTTTCTATGTCAGTAATATCTATTTCTTTCCAGACTCTTATAATATCCGGCATATTTAATTAAAAAAAGCCCCGCCCTTTTGAAAATATATTTAAGCGTTATTATCAAAAGGGCGGGGCAAAGATAGCTACTTACTCAAGCTTATGATAACTTGGTTACGTTAGCTGCCTGTTCTCCTTTTGGCCCCTGGACAATCTCAAACTCTACTTCCTGGCCTTCCTGCAGAGTCTTGTAACCTTCCCCCTGTATGGCTGTGTGATGCACAAATACATCTTTGCCATTTTCAGGAGTAATAAAGCCATAGCCTTTTTGATTGCTGAACCACTTTACTTTTCCTTTCTGCACCTTTACTACCCTCCTTCCATAAATTTACAAATCTACTAAATTATACACCACGATTCATTTTTTGTCAATACCGCTTGATGTTATTTATCGTCAGGAAGCTCTTCCGCAGCCTTTTCTTCATAATCATGAAAAATGTTCCTGGCCTTTATGTTATGATCCTTTTCGATGGCCCCCAGCCTTTGCTCCAACTCATGCTGCATCTTGAGCATAATCTTCACCACATCCGCTATAGGATCAGGCAGATTTCCATGTTCAAAATCCAATTCTAATTTTTCAGCGGTTTTCTTTTCAACTATCTTTCCAGGCACTCCAACCACAGTCGCGCCTATAGGGACATCTTTTACAACAACAGAGCCAGAACCTATCTTCGCGCCATCGCCTATCTTAATAGGCCCGAGTATACAGGCATTAGACCCTACTACGACGTTCTTTCCAAGAGTAGGGTGGCGCTTGCCTTTTTCAAGGTTTGTGCCGCCAAGCACAACGCCTTTATAAATAAGGCTGCCATCTCCTATTTCCGAAGTCTCTCCTATAACAACGCCCATGCCGTGATCTATAAACACACGCCTGCCTATATTCGCGCCAGGATGGATCTCTACCCCTGTGGTAAATCTTGCAAAATGAGAAACAAGCCTTGCAATTACATACATCTTTCTATTGTAGAGAAGATGCGCAATTCTATGAAACCACAGCGCGTGAATACCTGGATAGCAAAGCACAACTTCTAATATACTTTTTGCCGCAGGATCTTTATCAATTGCAGATTTTATATCTTCCGCCATTCTATCTAAAAACATATATTGCTCCCTTTATCAATCGCAGAAATACGCAGAAGCTGCTCCTCGTTCCACTCGGAGCAGACGCGGAAAAACGCAGAAATTAAATGTGAGTTTCAGCGTAGTTCCGCGTCGGTTGCGAGCACAGCGAGCAACTGCTTCCGCATAGTTCCGCGATTACTTCGGCAGCGTAAAATAAAAATGGCTTCCTTTTCCTAATTCACTTTTTACCCATATCCTGCCATTATGTAAATTCACTATATCTTTTGCTATAGGAAGCCCCAATCCAGTCCCTTCTTTTTTTTCAGTAGTAACGCGTGTAAACTTATCAAATATTTTATCAAGGCTATCAGGCGCCACTCCCTCGCCTGTATCAGAAATCTCTACCATTATTTCTTTTTCCAGATTAACGGTCTTTATTGTAATTGTTCCTGACTGAGGCGTGTATTTTATCGCATTGCTCAGAAGATTTACAAATATCTGAGCAACTTTATCCTTGTCAGCGCTAATCTCTGACAAATCCATGGCAAGATCTTTCTCTAGCCTTTGTTTTTTATCTTTTATTATCTTATCAAAAACCGCTAAATTTTCTTCTATTATATTGTTCATTTGAACAGGTTCTTTTTTTAATTCCATTTTCCCAGATTCTATCTTTGATATATCCAAGAGATCGTTTACAAGCCTTGAAAGCCTGTTGACTATGTTTATAGCCCCGTCTAGCATCTCTTTTTGAGCAGGCGCAACGCTCCCAAGCCCGCCCTTATTGACAAGGTCTACATTGCCTTTTATGATCATAAGAGGGGTCCTGAATTCATGCGCCACGTTTGCCACAAAGTCTGATTTTATCTTATCCAGCTGCTGCAATTTTCTATTTGCCGCCTCAAGTTCTATTTTCTTGGCAGCTATTTCTTTTTGCAGCCGCTCTCTTTCCTTCGCAGCATAAAATGCAGCCATGGCATTATGCATAATAACGGGAAGGCCCTTTTCAAAACCTTTCTCTCTTATTACATAATCATACGCGCCTTCTCGCATTGCCTGAGGCGCAAATTCCTTATCCTCGGCATCTGCCATCATGATGATTGGCCCTGATAATTCTTTATATTGCAAACCACTAAGTATTTCAAGGCCGTTCAAGCCAGAGATATCATACGAAAGAAGAATGATGTCAAACTTTTCTTCTTCTACCTTTTTAAGGACATTTTCTTCGCTCTGGAGCCAGGATATATCATAAGAGATGCCTGGCATACTGGAAAGCGCGTCATTTATTTTTGATATATTGGCGCTATTAAAATCTACTATCAATACTTTGATAACCTGTTCGTCCATATTTCAGATTGTAGGGACAGGACAATGTCCTGTCCCTACTTGTTTAATGCCCTTATTTTCTCAATATGCCTCAGGGTTTCTTCTTCTCCTGTTTTTACAAACTGCTTTATGAGATGAAAATCTATAGAAGTCGCGTCGCTTAAGACAGGATGAAGGCTCACGTCAGCTCTGCAGCAACTTATCTCTGCTATGCTGTATTCCATTGCCTGCATACTGGTCATTATGACATCGAATATATTTGGCATAAATACCTTTCTAAAAAATCTTGTGAGATGGACGCCTATCTTTTCATCAAAAGAACCCTGCCTCAATATATTTTCTTCTTCCTTTGCAGCCTCTTTTTGAGCCATATTCCTCTCGCATATATTCTTCGGGCCAGGCAGGACATTCACTGCTATCACTTTTTTTGCCCCGCTTTTAAAAAGCGCATCCACAGGCACAGGGTCTAAAATCCCGCCATCCACAAACATCCTCCCATCTTCCATTATAGGCTGAAATATTCCAGGAACAGCAATGCTTTTATAAACAGCGTCTAGAAGCTTGCCTTTATTAATTATAATTGTTTCTCTATTTGCAAGATCATAAACTATTATTTTAACAGGTATCTTTAAGTCTTCAAATGTTCTATCGCCCAGAATGGCCCTTAAAAATCTTCTCAATCTCCTGCCTGCAAGTATTCCGGATATCGGAAAAGTAAAATCCAATAACCTTATAATATTAAGCTTTATTTTCAATTTTCCGGAAATGTTTTCTATTTCCCTGGGGCTGAGGCCAATGCCCCACATCGCTGCTATAAGGGCTCCTATGCTTGCGCCTGAAACAACGCCTATGGGTATCTTTTCTTTTTCCAGCACATGCAAAACACCTATGTGAGCCAGGCCAAAAGCAGCTCCTGAACCAAGCGCAAGCCCTATTACATTTTTATTATCTGAGTTCTCCATAAAAAAAGAAGCCGATAAAGATTGATCGCCTTGCGCGACCCGGCTTAGCCCTGTATTGGGCATCATTTTTTAACTTTATCGGCTTCATATAAATTATAGCACACTTTGCGATAAAATCAAGCAGGGGACGATCAATGATCGTCCTCTACATTATGTTAAGATTTTATACACAACATCATGCTCTCTGACCTTTGACTTTACCTTTAATCCTATCTCCGCGCCCTGTTCAGCCTTCTGTATTGGCGCGTGGTCAAGTTGGATAGATTCCACTTTTTCTTTAAAATCAGACGTATGGCCTTTTATAACAATCTTGTCTCCGACGGATAAGCTGCCTTTTGTAAGCTTTACAACAGCTGCGTATACTTTTGGAAAATAATGCGTTATTATCCCCACTTCTTCAAGGGATGCGCCGCTAGGTATAGACAAAGCCTTCTTAGCGGGTTGTTTTTTGGCTGCAGCGGTTTTTTTCTTAGCCTTAGCAGCCGGTTTTTTAACAGCAATCTTTTTTGCCTTTTTTACAGGCTTCTTAACTGCTTTCCCTGCTTTCTTTTTCTTCATACCTACCTCCCAAATTTGTGAAACAAATTTGATCCCGAGCGGTCATGATTTTACTGTTCTGCCGCGAGGGGCGATTTTTTGTATAAAAACTCTCCAAACATCTTGCTGTACTTTGTCCAGCTGGAATCAGGATCGTTGTATGTCTTTACAAAATGCCTGAATCCATTTATCTTTGCGTCTAAGTTATCAATATGATGCAGTATAATTGCCTCAAAACACATTGGCCTTTTAGGCGAACCCCATTCCTGCTCTCCGTGATGGCTGAGTATTATATGCAGAATAAGATTTTTTAATTCTTCCGGGAACTCTGGTATTTCATCAATCGCTGCGCTCACAATATTTGCTCCAAGAACTATATGCCCTATCAGCCTGCCTTTATCCGTATAATAAAAGCTCCTCCTGTATGAAAGCTCTTCTATTTTCCCTATATCGTGCAGCGCAGTGCCACATAAAAGCAGGTCAAGATTTATGTCTTTATATTTCGAAGCGATCATTCTGGCAAGTTCAACGCATGCAAGCGTGTGCTCAATGAGGCCGCCTATATACGGGTGATGAAAATCGCTGGCAGCAGGAGCGGTCCTGAATTTTTCAGATATGTCTTTATCTGAAAATATGTTGCGCATCAGCGCCTTAAGATGAGGATTTTTAACTGACTCCATTTCAGATAAAAAATCCTTAAACATCTTATCTCTATTTTTATCTGATACAAGCATGTAAAGCGAGATGTCTACTGATTTATCGCTTGTTTTCTCTATGGAGTCTATCTTTAATTGGGGATAATTTTTGTAGTATTCAACCTTTGCCTTTACTTTAATAAAGTCATCCACGCTGAAAGAGTCGAATAATGATTTTAAGGCGTCCCATTTCCTGCAATCCACCATGCCTGTCTTATCGGAAAGTTCAAGCGCTATATACGGATTGCCGTTCTTGGTGACATCAAAAGACTTTTCTCTTACAAGATAAACCGACTCTACCACTTCTCCTTCTTTCAAATCGCTGATAAATCTATGAGCCATAAATGGATTATATACCTAACATAATTTGTTTTCAACAAAAAATATAGCTGTAGGGGGCAGGCATGCCTGCCCCCTACTATTTCTGTTTAGAATAAAAATTATTTATAACCTCTACAACCTCTGCGGGATTATCTACAATACAGAACATATCCATGTCGCTTTCTGATATACGGTTTCCATTAAGCATTGATTTTTTAATCCAATCCATCAAGCCTTTCCAGTATCCGCTTCCTACCAGCACCACAGGAAACATTTCTATCCTCTGCGTTTGTATAAGGGTTATGGTTTCAAAAAATTCATCCATAGTCCCGAATCCGCCTGGAAATATTACAGATGCCTTTGCGTATTTCAAAAACATCACTTTTCTGCAGAAAAAATACCTGAACTCCAGAAGTTTTGTTATAAATCTATTCGGTTTTTGCGCTACAGGCACTTGTATATTAAGGCCTATTGAGGAAGAACCTCCTTTTTTAGCGCCTTTATTCGCTGCCTCCATTATACCCGGGCCAGCTCCTGTAATTATCGCATAATCGTCTTTAGCCAGTAAAAATGCGGTTTCTTCTGCTAACTTATAATATTTATCGCTTGCTTTTGCCCTGGCTGAGCCAAATATAGTAACAGCAGGCCCTATCTTGGCAAGCTCCTCAAAGCCTTCCACAAACTCAGACATAATCCTGAATATGCGCCACGGGTCCTGCGTGGTAAAATCATCTTTTTTTATTAGCATGCTTTCCCCCTCTGTGTTAACTTCACTATTGCTTCTCGATTCTGCGTGCATATATAGTTTGCATGGCCGCTCGAAGAATACTGTTCGAACGGTCATTTTGGCTATGCATGTAATCAGAGTCGAGAACTTCTGCGTGTTTACACGCAATTATTCTATTGCCTTATTCATATAGTCATTAAAATCTACTTCGCCTGAAAGCTCCTGCTTAACCATGCGTATGCGGTCTGCAACATATGGGTGAGACCGGTAGCTGGTGTACGGCCTTATAGGCAATATCTTGTCAGCCTCCTGAAGCTTTTTAAGGAGGCTCACAACTGCCCATGGGTCATAACCTGCTTCTTTTAAATACTTGATTGCCAATTTATCAGCCAAGGCTTCATCTTCTCTTGAATAGGACATTATAAGCTGGCCAAACGCGGAGTCAATGTGCCCTGCATCCTGCCTGCCAGCCCCTGTAACAACCATTAATATGCGCAGTATATCATAACCAACGCTTCCCTGGAGCCTCTTTACTGAATGCCTCGCAACCACATGCGCTATTTCGTGGGCAATAACAGCCGCGAGCTCGTCGTCTTTGGAAACTTTGTCCACAAGGCCCTTAAAGACAAAGACATAACCTCCAGGCAGGGCAAAGGCATTAATATCTTCCTTATCTATTACCCTGAATGTGTATTTCACTTCTTTCCTGTCGCTGACAGAAGCTATTCTTTGGCCTACTTCATTAACCCGCTCTGTCATCAATGGATCAGGGTCCAACTTAATCTCTTTATTTTTTTCAATACTCTCCGCAATGCTTTTTCCGATATTCACTTCTTTCTGAGTATCTACAAAAAAAATGTCTTCCTTGCCAGTGGCAGTATTATATTCCCGTGTTGCGCAGCCTGACGCAATGCTCATTAACAATATTATAAAAACAATACCCCATCTTTTCATATAGAATAAGTGTATGCTAAAAAAAGTGTAACGTCAAACATATTTTATTTGAATATCACGATAACTGCGGCGAGAATGAAAAACAGGGCTGCTGTGGATAGCTTGACAAAGCCAAAGTGCTTTTGCATGAATTTGGAAAAGGTGCTTGAGGTAGCGCCGAAAAGGCCCAGGATAAATACAATTATTAGCGGGGTTATAAATGCAAGGTTGTAAACCAATAGATACATTAAAGCTGGCATATGTTTGTCAGGCATTCTCAAAACATATGCTATTGTAGGTAAATACATTTGCCCTGTGCAAATAGACTCCAAGATAGATACCATAAAACCTGTGGTAAATGCAATCCATGCTATTCTTAATAAGGCCCTCCTTCCGCTCTTCTTATCCGGCCTGAAATCTCCGCCTATAATAGAATGAATCTTGTTCTTTATTGACTGCGGAAGCTGCAATATGCTGGTCTTCGCATCTTTTGTTTTTCTGAATTTAAAATAATCTATCACACTTAATATGCCCAGGAGAAACGCGAAGCTTCCTATTAAAATGTTAATCGTCAGCGCTAGATAGCCGAAAGCGCTCAAAGACCTCAGGAATCTGAAAATCCCAAGCCCTATCAAAAAATACGCCATAAACACCGCTATCGTAAAAAAGATACCCGCAAGAATCATTTCGCGTTTCCTGTAGCCTATAAAAGCCAGAAATGATATAAAAAATACGATTGTAGTAAAGGCGCATGGATTTATGCCATCAAGAAATCCAGCCATGCCTATTGTATAAGCTTTGAATGATGCGAATCTGGAAAGCATCAGCGACTCTACTACGCTGGGCGCCTGATACGCAGCAATATCCTCTTTTGTAAGGCCGCTTGTTTTTGAATCGCGCGGCTCTGAAAGCGCCTTTTCTATAACCTTATCCAAGCCTGCCTTTATCTTTTCCTTACCCATCAATACATATTTCGAAACAATTATTTCAGGCACATATCCGCCTTCTACTCCGTATAATTTTTCAAGGCGCGCCATCTGACCATAATTTCTCGAAATGCCTATATCATATTTTTCTATGGCTATTTTATTCCCATATTTTTCTTCAATCCCTGGAAGCACATCCCTTTCAACTTCCATGCAAGATCTGCAGCCAACCGCGTAAAAAACAAGCACCATTAATGGCTTATCATGCGCCAGCATATTGTCAGCTTCAGTCAAAATCGGCTTTTTCTCCTGGATAACCTTTCTTGCTATCGTAACAGGCCTCTCTGATTCCTGTTTCTTTGCGGACGGCATCTTTAAAGCAAGTTTTTTAATAAAACTATCTCCTTCATATTTTTCGTCAAGCGGGGTAGATTGCCATTCGTAAGAAGAAACGCCCCCTTCGCTCTCTATTTCCAGATCCAGCCTGCCGACTTTTCTGGCATGATATCCGCTCGGCATGATTATTGTATTTCCTGCTTTTGTAGGCTCTTGAGCCTCTGCGTCCCAATGCCCGCTCAATATTACATCTATTCCGGCCACAGCATTTGCAAGAGCCATAGAATACGGTACGCCTATATGGCCTAATACTATAACCAAATCCACATGATCGCGTATTGCTTTAACGCTCCTGGCCGCCATTTCTTTATTCGGCGCCACATCCAGGTTCTTAGAGTTAATAATATACCGCTCATTTGTAACTCCAATTATGCCTACCCTGAGGCCGTTTTTCATTGTCTTTATGACATATGGCTTAAAGAACAGTCCGTTTTTTGATTTATAGGCTATATTTGATGATATGAGCGGAAATTTAAGGTTCTGGGATTTTTCCTGTAAAAATTTTTCGCCCAGTATAAGGTCACTCTCGCCCACATTCATGGCATCATATCCCATCATGTCCATTGCCTTCAGGGATATAAAAGCATTGTAAGTTATTGTCTTCCTGGTAAACTCGGGATTAAATAATGGCAGGGCATCGCCTACGTCAAGAAGAAGGATTTCATCTGTGTCCTTCCGGATATCATTGATATAATTAGCCCTTCTCTCGAGGCCGCCAAAATCATCTTTTGGGCAATGGCAGTTTTCCAGCTCTCCCCGGCTGTCGCCTGTAAATACAATGGTAAGTTTTTTCGTCTCGGCAAAAGAAGGCGAGGCAAACGAAACCAAGAATGCTAAAAATATTGAGGTCAAAATTATCTTTTTCATATTTTGAGATTGCTTCGACTGTAGATTTTCTCAGCTCCCCTCGCAATGACATGCATATCGTTGTCATTGCGATGTGCCTTGAGCTAGTAACATAACGAAGCAATCTATTTTTTATTATACTATATAAAAAAGGCCCTGACAAAACATTTTTTTATCCCGCCCTTTTGAAAATATATTTAAGCGTTATTATCAAAAGGGCGGGATAAACGTTTTGAACAGGGCCTCTCTCCCATTAATGAGCACTTAATTTACGAAAATCTTTGATTTTCGTAAATTAATCTTCTTTGAATAACTTCTTTGATTGTGCGAATTAATCCCGCCCTTTTGCATAGCGAGCTGAAAAAATTGCTAAAAGGGCGGGATAAGTTCGG
>MNVP01000092.1 GCA_001871815.1 Candidatus Omnitrophica bacterium CG1_02_40_15 | reverse complement strand
TTCATTCTGAAAGAATGAAGGGGGGATAAGTTCGGACACATAAGTTACTGTGCGAATTAATCCCCCCTTCTTTCATTCTGAAAGAATGAAGGGGGGATAAGTTCGGACACATAAGTTACTGTGCGAATTAATCCTTGACATTTTGCGTAGTACATTAAAATAACTGGTTTCTAGTGCGTTCAAATCCCCCGCAAAATGTCAAGGGTGTCCTCATTTATTTCACACGGTTGCGGCCATCTTCTTTTGCCTTGTAAAGAGCCCTGTCCGCTGATTCAATGAGGGTATTTTCGTCCACGCCATCTTCAGGGAAACTGGCAATGCCTATACTAATCGTACTAGAGACTTTTTCATCGTATGCCTTAAATACAGAATGTTCAATGCTTGAACGGAGACGTTCTGCAACCTGGAATGCGCCAACTCTCGCAATCCCTGTCAGGACTACGCTAAACTCTTCGCCGCCGTATCTGCCGATCATATCAATCTCGCGAAGATTTGATTTAAGAATTTTGGCAATCTCTTTTAATATGACATCCCCGACCAGATGGCCAAACTTGTCATTTTTCTCTTTAAAATAGTCCAGATCAACCATAAGAAAAGACATGCTGGATTTCCTGCGCATGGAACGCCGGATCTCTCCTCTAAGCCTCTCTAAAAAATAGCGCCTCGTGGAAACTTCCGTCAGTGAATCTGTAATAGCCATTTCCTGGACTTTTTTATACAGGATTACTTTCTGGAGCTCGATTGCAAACTGGCTTGAGAGAATCAGAAAATTTTCGAAATATATCCTGGAAATGTTTTCAATATATAATATACCGGCTATCTTTTCTTCTGATATAAGCGGTATAGCTATCAAAGTCTCAAAACTTTTTATAACAGAAAGTCTTCTTAAAAAAGGCAGGCCTTCTTGAGGCGTGATCAGAATTTCTTTCCGCGTTTCAAAAACTATATTTACAAGTTCTCTGTCAAAATTATCAGGCGCGGATTTGGCGTAAGAGCGCCCAAGCTCAATCTCATAAATAGAATCTATAGCGCCCTTAGGCTCTTTCAAAAGCACAAGCCTCGCGAGCCTGAATCTAAAGGATTTTTTAAGGACTGAGGAAAATATATTAAATATATCCTCAAAGGTAAGGCAGCTAGACATATCTTTCGATATCTCGTATAGAGAGGAGACTTGCTGCATCTTTCTCTCTATCTCAAGGTTTGATTCTAACTGCTTTTTATCCGCCTCTAGGAGGCGATCGTAGATTTCTCTAACAGATTCAAGTTCGGTTCTCATGCGTAATTTATAGGTGTTAAAATTTTTTCTGAATTTTTCTGTGATAAGAGGTATGGCGTTAAAAAATAAAATAAATAAAACTGTTTCATATGAAGCGTTCTTTATTTTGAATATCAAAATAAATAAGCTTATCAAGCTGGACAAGGCCAAAGACCAGGATAATTTTACCCTGTAGCTCAAAATCAAAAGTAACACATAAAAAATAAAATATATAAAAGGGTTCATAAAAACTCGCCTTTTCGTAAGTGGAATGACGCATTTCTGTAGGGACAGGGCATTGTCCTGTCCCTACGATATTATTACTCTATCTTTCCCTTCACGCTTTGCTTTATAGAGGCATTCATCAGCTTTCATGATCAATTCATCCTGTATCTTAGCGTCTTCCGGAAACGCAGCCACGCCAATAGAAACTGTAATATGAGTCTTTACCCTGCGAAGCTCTATATCTTCTTTTTTCACAGCCTTTCTGATATTATCAGCAATGCGGATCGCATCTTTTTTAGAAGCATCAGGCAAGAGTATTGAAAATTCTTCTCCGCCGTAACGGCAAACTATCCCTGGATCTGCAAAATTTAAAAGAACTTTGGAAATTGCTTTTAGCACCATGTCGCCGGCTGTGTGGCCGTATTCGTCGTTATAATTTTTGAAATTATCTATGTCTATCATAAGAAAAGAACAGCTTGAATTATTCCTGAGCGAGCGAGACAATTCTTCCTTTAGCCTGTCCAGAAAATATCTTCTCAAGAATAAGCCTGTAAGGCCATCTCTAATAGCCAGCGCCAGAGTCTCTTTATACAAGGCTGCGTTCTGAAAGCTTACTGCTCCTATATCGCATATAATATCCAAAAGCCTGAGGTCTTCGGAAGTATAGTTATAAGGCTTAGAATTTTCAAGCCTCAATATGCCTATGACTTTACGGCCTTCCATTAAGAAGGGGCACGAAATAACAGAGCGGAACAGCCTTTCGTATCCATTAAACTTATCTTCGCTAAACCTGAAATCTTTTTTTATGTCTTCCGTTAGAAAGGCCTGGCGTTGTTTAAAAACCCAATCATCCAGAATATCGCCTTTTTTTGTTTTTATTTTTTCCGGAGAAATTTTGTTCCTTGAAAGAGCAAGGTGTAATTCCTGTTTTACGGTATCCACCAGAAATAAAAGGCCGGAATCTGATTTACCCACAATATTAAAAGCATTATCCATTATCTTTCTTGCAACATCCTCCATGGATAACGTGGAATTAAGCGCAGAAACAACATCCTTCAGGGAATTATACCTCTCTTCTTTCTTCTCTAAAGATACGGCTTCTCTTTTATGCCTGGCGTGATCATCCTCAAGGACATTAATATTTCCTCTTATCTCTTCTATGCGGGCTTCTGCGATGCGGGAATAATAGTCGTGTTTCTTTATTTCATTGTCGGCAATTAAAAATGTTATGAAAAATACAGGGATGTTCCAGACATAATAGAAATGCGCGGCAATAGATACAAGGATTGTCAAAAAAATACTTGCACCCAGAAAAAAAAGGCTTCTATTATACCCGAGCTCATGCAGGCTGAAGATTATGATAAGATTATATAAAAAAATATTAGGTAATTTAGGAAAGCTGGTGCGGAAAACAAGATAGGAAACTATTATAAAACTGATGCTCGATACTAAAATTGCTGCTGTGAGGTTTTTGTTTTCTGATTGCATAAGCACCCTTCGACGTGCTCGCTATAGTTTAGCCAGCGCAAGGGCTCTCTTGTACTTCGGCTTCGTGCTTCGACTTCGCTCAGCACCATTCGAAGCACCGTGAGCCTGTCGAACGGCTCAGTATCTTGCAGAAATATCCCGAGCATGTCGAGGGACTCAGGGTCAGGTTTATATTATTATTTCTTCTGTGTCTTTATTAAAGAAGTGGGCCTTTGACATGTCAAGCACAAGATCTATATCCTGATTAACTTCTGGCTTGTCATGCCCCCCTACTCTTGCGATAAGCGAGCTTTTTCCGATTGCGATATACAGGTATGATTCTGCGCCCATAGGCTCTACCATTTCAACAACGGCTTTTACTGTATTTTCAGAAGATGCCTGAGAAGTGAAAAGTTTGTCATATATGTCTTCAGGCCTTATGCCGAAAAAAACTTCTTTGCCTTCATAAGGGGCCAATTTTTTGTACATGTCTTCTATTATCTTCATGGTAAAGCTATCTTCTGTAAAGAAAAACTTTGAGTCTTTTTTGATTATCCTCCCCTTTATAAAATTCATAGGAGGAGAGCCCATGAAACCTGCTACAAATTTATTTACCGGCTTATCGTAAAGCGTGATAGGGTCTGCTATCTGCTGAATGATACCATCTTTCATTACAACTATGCGGTTACCCATAGTCATAGCTTCTGTCTGGTCATGGGTTACGTATATCATGGTAGATTGGAGCCTGATATGGAGCTTATTTAATTCTGCCCTCATCTGGACACGCATCTTAGCGTCAAGATTGCTCAATGGTTCGTCAAATAAAAATACCAGCGGCTTGCGGACAATGGCCCTGCCGACCGCAACTCTCTGGCGCTGGCCGCCTGAAAGTTCCTTGGGCCGCCTGTTTAAAAGTTTGGCGATGCCTAGGATATCAGCTGCTTCTTTAACTCTGGTTTTTATCTCTCTCTTAGGATATTTGCGCAGTTTGAGAGTAAATGACATATTTTCGTAAACAGTCATGTGGGGATAAAGCGCGTAATTCTGGAAGACCATGGCAATGTCTCTATCCTTGGGAGGCACATCATTCACCATCTTATTGCCTATCCAGATTTCGCCTTTTGTAACATCTTCCAAGCCTGCTATCATTCTTAATATAGTGGACTTGCCGCATCCCGAAGGCCCTACAAGGACAACAAATTCCCTGTTCTCTACGCCAAGGCTTATAGTGTGAACAGCCTGTATATTGCCAGGATATATCTTGGAAACATCCTTTAAACTTACCTGCGCCATTTTTTTCGTCGCTCGCCCCTCGGCTTCGTCCCGCCCTTTGATTACAAAGGGCGGGGCTTCGCTCGGGACTTCCTTCGGTCGTCGTTCGTAATTCGTGCCCCGTTCCAAACCTATGCGAATCTCTTAAAGCTATCTCTTAGGTTTGGAACGGGGCGTGGTTCGTAATAATAGTATATTATAATAACTAAATTTTATAGCAATGTCAAACTGTTTTAAGATAAATAGGTGATAAGCTGTAAGACAATATTTTTAAGGTTTTTGCGATGGCTGACTATATCTATAAGGCCATGCTCGAGAAGAAACTCTGAGGTTTGAAAGCCTTCTGGAAGTTTCTGGCGAATAGTCTGCTCTATTACTCTGGGACCCGTAAAACCAATGAGGGCTTTCGGCTCTGCTATTATAATGTCACCTAGCGTGGCAAAACTTGCAAGGACTCCTGCCATGGTGGGATTAGTAAGTATTGAAATATATAAAAGGCCTGCCTTATTGTGCCTGGCAAGTGCAGCGCTCGTCTTAGCCATCTGCATTAGAGAGATCAAGCCCTCATACATCCTGGCGCCTCCGCCTGAACCTGATATTATTATTAGAGGCAGCTTGTTTTCTGTAGCGTATTCTGTGATTCTCGTGATCTTCTCGCCTACCACCTGCCCCATGGTGCCCATTATGAAACGTGAATCAGTGACGCCTAGAGCAATCTTATTTGCCTCAAGAAGCGCTTTACCTATCACGCAGGCATCTATCATGCCTGTAGATTTCTGGTCCTCTTCTAGTTTTACAGGATACGCCTTAGGGCCTTTGAAACCTAAAGGATCCCCTGATTTCATGTCTTTATCAAATTCTTCAAAGCTATTTTCGTCAACGAATTGACTTATGCGCTCGTATGCAGTAAGTGTAAAATGGAAATTGCATTTAGAGCAGACCTTAAAATTTTCATCAAGAGTTTTTTTATAGATGATCTCGCCGCAGTCTTCGCACTTTACCCACTGGCCATCAGGCACGCCTTTGCGCTTCTGCGGGATATTATGGGCTCTAGATTTTGGATTACCGAATAGAGGCATGGTTTAATATTTAGGTTAAGATTAAGATTGAGGTTGAGATAAATTGAGACCACCTTAACCTCAACCTAAATCTCAACCTTCATTATTCTTTTCAAAATACATTTATAACTAAACCCGTGAGGGCCTTGGGGTAAAAATATGTTGATTTCTGCGGCATGCGCCTGCCTAAGAAAGCAATATCCCTGATTTCCGTAATCTTGACAGGGTTAACTAAAATGGCAAAACTGAATTTACCCTTGTTTACTTCCTTAATAGCATAATCCAAATCTTTTGTAAAATCTATAAAAAAATTCTTTAGAGGCTCAATGATAAGATTTTTGGCAATAGTAACGTCCAGGTCCTTCTTATCTTTAAACATAAGGCCTGTGAAATGTTTCTGCGCATAAATTACAAATCTGGCTTCGCTGGGCTTGGCTTTACCAAGAAAGGCTTTAAGGTCTTTTTTAGATCCAAGGGCTTTTGTAGTGAAATGTTTTTTCAAATCTGTAGGGGAGGGTTTCAAACCCTCCCCTACACCGCCTATTAGCCTGTGGTAAGGCAATACCACAAGGCCGTCGCCAAGAAGGTCCGTAAAATAGGTTAGGATGTAGCCATATTTAGGGCCTTTTTTGAATTTATTGAACCAAAGGCCCACTTCGTATCTATGGTGGCCGTCTGCGATGAAAATCTTTTTATTTTTCATGGAACTGCAAAGCGCATCTATGATTTTTTTATCAGGGACCTGCCAGAATTTATTTCTGATACCATGACTATCCACTATATTTACTAATGGTTTGGACAACATCTGTTTCCTGAGAATATCGGAGATAGACCTGTCACGGTCTTCGAATATCGCGAATACAGGCCCGAGATTTGCTTCAATAGCATAAATGAGTTTAGCCCTGTCTTCTTTTGGAGCAGACAGCGTATTTTCATGAGGATATATAGAAGATTTTTTCGTATCAAATTCTTCGAGCTTTAAAAGCGCGATAAAGCCGATTCTTCTTTTTTGCTTTCCGTCAAGCTTGAACTCCTGCAGGTTTATATATATGCTGGCCTCTGCATCTTTTTTCAAAACTCCATTTTTCTGCCATGCTTTAAGATAATTCTTTGCGCGGGTATATTTATTTTCTTTATCATTATCGCCAGGCAAATCCTTTCCCAAAAGCATCCGGACAATATTATACTGACTTCTTCTGTAAAGTTCTGACTGTTCCTCTTCGGAGATTACGTCATAAGGCGGGGTAACTATTTTTGAAATTGCTTTTATCTTCTCCGGGTTATAACGAACGCCTTTAAAGGGGATAATATCTGCCATAATATAGCGCTCCTATTGTTCCGCCTATAAGATCTGCTATTACATCAAAAGTATCGTAACTGCGGCATGACACAAAAAGCTGGTGCAATTCATCCGATGTTCCATAAGCTACTGCTGCCAGGACTGCCAGTATTTTAAAATTTCTGCGGAGAACTTCTAGGGGAGAATTTTTAAAAGCTCTGGCAGCGAGAATACCGAAAACAGCATATTCGATTACATGCAAAAATTTATCAAAATAAGGTATGGAAATCTGAGGCAGAGGTTCTGGAATGCTTGAAATGTAAAATATAATTCCCGCATACAGGTATAAAGGCGCCCAGTATTTAAGGAATTTCTTCATCAATGTTTGCACCCTTCTTTGCATGTGTAACATGGGCTGGAAGGGCTATCCTTTTTTGCCTTTTCCTTATAGCTGGAGCTCCTGTAATCAGTGGTGTAAAAACCAGGGCCCTTGAATATAAAACCACCTCCGGCGCTTATCAAACGCTTTACTTTGCCATTACATTTTTTATCAGGGCAAGCGGTTAAAGGCTTGTCTTTCATGCTCTGGGATATCTCAAAAGTCTTTTTGCATTTTGCGCATTCGTATTCGTATGTGGGCATTATATTCCTCCTAAAAATATATGTTGGTTAAAGGTGAGAGGTGAAAAGTTTAAAGTAAACCACCTTAAACCGTTAACCTTTCACCAAAATCTATTTTTTAAATAATCTTTTCACTTTATCCATAAAAGACTCAAACATTGGGTTAACGCTTCCATTACACACTCTTTCAAATTCTCTTAAATACTTTTTCTGTTCTGAAGTCAAGTGGGTAGGCGTTTCCACTATAACTTTCACAAGCTGATCGCCTGTGCCGTAACCACGCAGGTTCTTTACGCCTTTTCCGCCCAGGCGGAATACCCTCTCGCTTTGAGTGCCCTCAGGAATCCTCATCATTACATTGCCTGTAAGAGTAGGAACTTCTATTTCTCCGCCAAGAGTAGCCAAAGGGAAACTGATAGGCACAACGCAGATTATATCATAACCATGCCTCTGAAACACAAGGTGCTCTTTTACATTTATATAAATATAAAGGTCTCCAGAAGGGCCGCCTTTTGAACCAGAATCTCCTTCACCCTGGACGCGTAAACGCGAACCTGTGTCAACGCCTGCGGGAATAGTTACCTCTATCTTTTGAGCGCCCCTGACTTTACCAGCTCCATCGCACTTGGAACATGGGTTTTTTATAATAGAGCCTTCGCCTCTGCATTTAGGGCAAGTCTGGGAAACATTTATAAAACCTGCTGAATATAAGACCTGGCCCCTGCCGTTGCAAGTGGGGCAGTTAGTTTTTTTAGTGCCTGGTTTGGCTCCTGAACCGCTGCAAGCGCCGCATGTTTCATGCCTTGGGATATTTATAGTTTTTTTAGTCCCGAACGCTGCTTCTTCGAAAGAGATTTCCACTTCAAATTCAAGATCTCTTCCTCTTCCAGACCCGCGGCTTCGCCTATAGCCAGAGCCTCCGAACATTCCAAAACTGCCAAGGATCTCCTCAAACATATCCCCGCCAACGCCCATGTCTTCAAAGATGCTTGAAAAATCAGCGTTTCTAAATATATCCTCAGACGAATATTTAGAATCAATGCCTGCGTGGCCAAACTGGTCATACTGGCTGCGCTTCTGAGAGTCAGAAAGAACTGCGTAAGACTCTGAGATTTCCTTGAATTTCTCTTCAGCTTCTTTTTTCTTGTCAGGGGCAACGCGGTCAGGATGATGTTTAAGCGCAAGATTTCTATATGCCTTTTTTATATCATCTACGCTCGCGCTCTTCGGCACGCCCAGAATCTCGTAGTAATCTCGCTTTGTTGTCATATTTAATAGAAAACTTGTTTATCGCTGAACTACGCGGAACGTAACGCAGAACTACGCAGAAATTCATACATAGCTTCCGCGTTTTTCCGCGTCAGTTGCGAGTGAAACGAGTAACTGCTTCCGCGTTGGTTCCGCGATTACTTTTCTTTGAATTCGGCGTCAATAACATCCTCGCCGTCTTTTTTCTTAGGCTTTTCGTTGTTAGATGCTTCAGAAGGCCCTTGCCCGCCAGCTTCCGCATCTCCTGCTCCTGGCTGGCCAGGTTTAGCCTGTTTTGCCTGAGCTTGCTTATAGACCTCTTCAGCCAATTTATGCGCGGCATGGCTAAGCTCTTCCATTGACTTTTTAATCTTTTCAGCGTCTGTGCCTTTTAAAGCTTCTTTAAGGTCAGTGAGCTTTCTTTCTATGTTTAACCTATCGTCCTGGCTGACCTTGTCGCCGAAATCCTTCAAGGACCTTTCAACAGAATACGCAAGAGCATCTGCCTGATTCTTTATCTCGATTTCCTCTCTCTTCTTTTTATCCTGGTCGGCAAACTGTTCAGCCTGCTTAACCATCTTTTCTATCTCATCTTTTGAGAGTTTGGTCGGAGC
Source organism: Candidatus Omnitrophica bacterium CG1_02_40_15 (assembly GCA_001871815.1). Lineage (GTDB taxonomy): Bacteria > Omnitrophota > Gorgyraeia > Gorgyraeales > Gorgyraeaceae > UBA10183. The sequence continues at coordinate 6,992 of MNVP01000092.1, read as the reverse complement.
AGTGATTTTAATAGTCTGCTCTTTGCCTGTTCCCAAATCTTTTGCGGAAACATGCACAATCCCATCGCGGTCAATGTCAAACTTTACCTCAATCTGAGGTATACCGCGCGGCGCGGCAGGAATGCCCACCAAATCAAACCTTCCCAGCTCTACATTGTCGCTTGCCATCTGGCGCTCGCCCTGCAAAACCCTGATGGTAACCGCGGTCTGGTTATCTGCGGCAGTTGAGAAAATCTGGCTCTTCTGCGTAGGGATAGAGGCGTTTCTTTCTATTAATTTCGTGCTTACTCCACCCAAAGTTTCTATGCCTAAAGAAAGCGGGGTGACGTCAAGAAGCAGTACATCTTTCATGTCGCCGGTAATAATCGCGGCCTGGATTGCTGCACCTAGCGCAACGCATTCCATAGGATCTACCCCGCGTTCTATCTTTTTTCCCACATAATCTTCCAGGAATTTCTGGACAATAGGCATCCTGGTCGGTCCGCCCACCATAATGATCCTGTCAATATCTTTTGTGGAAAGGTTTGAATCCTTTACTGCCTGGTCAACAGGCTTTTTGCACCTGTCGACAATAGTCTTTACAAGGTCTTCAAGCTTTGCCCTGGATAAAGTCATGGTCATATGTTTTGGGCCTGAAGCATCCGCTGTAATAAAAGGAAGATTTATATCCGTAGAGACTGTGGAAGATAATTCTATCTTGGCCTTTTCCGCAGCTTCGCGCAAGCGCTGCACTGCCATCTTATCGTTCATAAGGTCAATGCCTGTTTCGCGCTTGAATTGCCCTGCCAGGTATTCCAGCAGGACTTTGTCCATGTCAGTGCCGCCCAGCTGCGTATCTCCGGAAGTTGCCTGCACATGAAATACGCCCTGGTCCATTTCCATTATAGTAACGTCCAATGTCCCGCCGCCAAGATCGAATACCATAATCTTCTGCGATTTTTGAACCTTGTCCAAACCATAGGCCAGGCAGGCGGCTGTGGGTTCATTTATAATACGCATAACCTTTAAGCCCGCTATCTCGCCAGCATCCTTGGTAGCTTGACGCTGGTTATCATCAAAATACGCAGGGCAGGTAATAACCACACCTTCTACCTTCTCGCCCAGATATGCCTCTGCGTCCTGCTTTATTTTTTGCAGGATAAAAGCAGATATCTGCTGAGGGGTATATTCCTTGTTGAAGATCTTAAACTTGAAGTCTGTGCCCATCTTGCGCTTGGCTGCCTGGACAGTGCCTTCGGCGTTTATAGCTGCCTGACGCCTGGCCGGTTCGCCTACAAGTTTCTGGCCGTCTTTGGTAAATGCCACATAAGACGGGAAAGCTTTTCCGCTTGCTACTCCCGCGCCTTCTGCGCTGGGAATTATAACAGGCCTGCCAGCCTCCATTACTGAAGCTGCTGAGTTAGATGTCCCTAAATCAATACCAATAACTTTACTCATGTTAAGCCTCCTCGTATCTTAGCGTATAGCGTTTAGCGGATAGCGTATAGGATTCAAAAAAACAGTCTTTTTTAGTTTTTTCCTATACGCTAAACGCTCTACGCTATCCGCTACGTTTCCTTGTCCCCTTGTAGCTTCTTAGCAACCTTTACCTTAGACGGCCTTATGACACGGCCGTTAAAGGTATATCCTTTTTGTAATTCTTCTATCACATAATTTTCAGGATGAGCATCTGTTTCTTCCTGCATCATTGCCTCGTGCTCATGAGGATTAAACGGCCTCCCTTTGGCTTCTATTTCTTTAATACCCTCTTCTTTCAAAAAACCCATCAGGTCTTTATGTATCATCTCTATACCTTTATATAGTATGTCAAAGTCATGCTTTATCTTGCCTGCCTCAACTGCCCGCTCAAAATCATCTAATATCTTCAAGATTTCCGCGATAATTTCTTCGTTGGCGAATTTTATGAACTCCATCTTTTCTTTTTCGAGCCGCTTTTTATAATTGTCAAAATCCGCCTGGAGCCTCAAAAGCCTGTCATAATATTCATCTGACTTCCCGGCCTTATCTTCTATGGACTGGAATTCTTCCGCAGTCAGAAGGATTTTATTTTTCTTAGTCTCTTCAGCCAAGGCTTTCTAACTCCTTTCCAAGTTCAATAGAAATATATTTCAGGACAGATATGACTCTGCCGTATTCCATCCTGGTGGGGCCTATGGCTGCAATCGCTCCGACAGTCATATCATTGACCTTATAATTACAGGTAACTATGGACAAATCCTGTATCTCATTATAAAGATTTTCTTTGCCGATGTGGATCTTTATGCCTTCCAGCTCCATGTCCTGGTTTAAGAGATTCAAAAGGCCTTTTTTATCTTCGCATGCCCTTAGGAATAATCTTGTTTTTTTAATATCCGTGAATTCCGGATGCGACATTATACATGCTGCGCCGTCAAAATACAAGTGGTCATCCGCCTTGAATAAGCCAGGGATAGATAAAATATCCGTTGCCCTCTTTAAAAATATGTAAAACGAATCTCTTTCTTCCAGGAGTTTGCGGGTCAGGTACGATTTTATCTCTCCCAGAGATACGCCTTCCAATTCGCTGTTTAAGAATTCTGCGATACGCGTAAGTTCCTGCCCGGTGAGATGCTCTTCAAAATCCATTATTGAATTTTTTACAAAACCTGAAGTCGTGACAATAACAGCCATGATCCTGGAATCATCCATATTAAAAAGTTCTATATGCTTGAAGATACTCCTTTTCAACCTGGGCGTAAGCACTACACCGGCAACGTTTGTTACAAGGCTTATGGCCTTAGAGGCATTTTGCATTACATATTCAATGTCGCTGGTAGACTGGCGTATTAATTTATTTATTATGGACTCTTCTTCCTTTGTAAGATGTTTGAGTTCAAGTAAAGAATCCACGTAGAACCTATAGCCTTTATCAGTAGGGACCCTGCCTGCAGAAGTGTATGGCTGCATAATAAGCCCTTTTTCTTCCAGGTCTGCCATGACATTCCTGATTGTAGCAGGGCTTATGCTATTCCTGAACCTCTGGGCAATGGCCCTGGAGCCTACAGGCGCAGCGCTATCCACATAGGATTCAACTATTGCGTTCAATATGCTTTTTTGTCTTGACTCAGTATCAACTTTTTTCATATTTAATGAACGCACAATTTACGGAACATAGTGAACGTAAATTGTTGTGCGAATTAATCCCGCCCTTTTGGATAGCGAGCTGAAAAAATTGCTAAAAGGGCGGGATAAGTTCGGACAAATAAGTTACGTCGCCTATTTCTTGGAATAGAGCTCCGTAACTTATATCCTCAGTTAATTAGCACTCTAACACTTAGAGTGCTATTTGTCAAGTAATTTTTTGGGGGTTATATTAAATGCTTTAGGCGAACTGGAATAGTTGCTTCCAGATAAACTGATTCTAGCCTGTCTTCTCTGTAATTCACCTTGCCATTCTCATAAATTAAGCTTACCAAGTCCATTCTGTTATTGGGTACGTCTATTTTGATTTCTGTGACTAGCGCCGAGAGCAGTCTTTGTATTTCATCTATTAGTAGGGGGCGATCACTGATCGCCCCTACGATGCCGCTACCTTTTAATGCAGATACCAAAACAGCATTTTCAAAATCTTTTTTCAGGCGGTTTATGCGATCCGGGCTGTCCACAAGATCTATTTTATTCAGCACATCTATAACAATTTTATTTTCCGCCTCTAATTCTTTTAATACCTTATATACAGCCTCATCCTGTTCGTGGATTTTTTCGCTTGAGGCATCCAATACGTGCAAAAGTATATCAGCCATCTTTACTTCTTCAAGCGTTGACTTAAACGCCTCTATAAGATGATGCGGCAGGTTATGCAAAAACCCGACCGTATCCAAAAATAGAACCTTCTGATTATTAGGAAGTATATAACTCCTTGCAACAGGGTCAAGGGTGCTGAAAAGCCGGTTCGCGACCAGATTTTTAGAATTGGTCAATTGATTTAAAAGAGTTGTTTTGCCTGCGTTTGTATAGCCTATGATCGCTACTGTTGTAAGCATTGCTTCGCTGCGCCTTTTGCGCAAAGCTGTCCGTCTTTTTTCTATGTCCTGTAATTTTTCTTTCAATTTTAAGATACTGCGTTTGATCTTGCGACGGTCATATTCCAATAACTTTTCTCCAGGGCCCCTGGTGCCTATGCCGCCTCCAAGCCTGGACAGATGAATGCCTTTACCTGTAAGCCGCGGCAATAAATATTCCAGCTGCGCCAGTTCTATCTGGACTTTGCCCTCTATGCTCCTGGCATTTTTAGCAAAGATATCTAGTATAAGCTGGGTCCTGTCAATAGTCCTGATATCAGCCAGGCCTTCTTCTATATTCCTAAGCTGGGTAGGCGTAAGGTCATTATTAAATATCACTAGATTTGCCTTTTTTTGGTAAACAAGCTGATATAATTCCTCAAACTTACCTTTGCCTATAAATAAATCAGGGGAAGGTTTTTCTTTATGGCACAGCATTTCAGCTATAACTGAAGCGCCGCTGGAACGGCTAAGCTCTTTAAGCTCAGCTGCCCTGTCTTCAAGAGGCCATTCGCCTTTTTCATTCAAATCAACTGTAACTAATACCGCTTTTTCCATATATTACCCATGTCATTGCGAGGAGTCCGCCATTGTTTCTGTGGCGGACGACGAAGCAATTTCAGAGATTGCTTCGCTTCGCTCGCAATGACATTTGCTAATCCACCTAATTCGTTTATCACCACCAAACCAGGTCAGCTGTTTCTTGGCAAAATGTCGGGTGTTTTTCTTAAGAAGCTCTTTTGCCTCTTCCAAAGAATACTTGCCTTTTAAATAGCCCAAAATTTCATTATATCCCAATGCCTTCCGGCTAGTCATGCTGAGCTTTTTCTTGGAAAGTTTCCTTACCTCTTCAACAATGCCCCTTTTAAACATCTGATCTGCTCTATCATCTATATTTTTGTAAAGTTCATTTCTATCAAGTTTCAGGCCAAAGATTTTAAAGCCATATTTCAACGGCTTTGTATCTATCTCCAATTCAGAAGGCCGCTTTTTTTCCGTATGGTAGATTTCAAGCGCTCTTATAACGCGCCTTAAGTCATTTGGATGGATCTTTTTAGCTCGATCAGGATCTATTTTCCACAATCTTTTATATAAATAGCTTTTGCCGTATTTCTCGGCAAGGGCCTCCTGTTTTTTTCTAAAACTTAAATCTTTTTCAGCTGATGGAAAAAGGCCATCTATAACCGCTTTAACATACAAGCCGCTGCCGCCAACAAATAAAGGAGTTTTCTTGCGCGCCAGGATTTCTTCTATTTTTTCAAGTGCCATAGAGCGGTATTCAGCAACACTGAATTCTCTAGTGGGCTGAATTATGTCTATAAGATGATGTTTTATTTTTTCCCTGTCGCCTGCAGAAAGTTTGGAGGTAAGTATATCCATGCCTTTATAAACGCACATAGAGTCGCAGGATATAATCTCCGCATTTAGCTTCATGGCTAATTTGAGCGAAAGCCTGGTTTTACCCGAAGCTGTGGGGCCGACTAAGAAAATGACTTGCATATCCAATATCAAGACCAGGTCTTGAGCACAGTAAACTGTGCGCAAGACCTGGTCTTGGATTCCTTTTGCAGATTTAAAAGTATGGAATGACGCCTTTCTTTTTCCTCGAGAGTTACATCATCTTTAAATTTGAAGGCCTTTGTACCTGGCCTGGGGGAATACTTAAAGATATAAGCGCCGTCAAACTGAAGCCCTTTAACTATATCTAAGGTATCGTTAAAATCTTTTTCCGTCTCTCCAGGAAAACCCACGATGATATCGCTAGTTACACTGCCGTTTTCAACAATCTTCCTGAAAGATTCTATAAGTTTCTTATATTTGGCTACAGTATATTTCCTGTTCATTCTTTTAAGAATCTTATCTGAGCCGGACTGAAGCGGCAGATGCAGGATTTTTGACACAGATTTTAAATCCCTCATTGCCTTAAATAATTTTAAACTTGCGTCTTTGGGATGGCTGGTGAGAAAACTAACCCGTATCTTTGTCATTGCGAGCCCGCCATTGTTTCTGTGGCGGGCGAAGCAATCTCTGTGTATCAATCTATCTATCTTTCTTAAAAGTTCTACAAAATCTATCTCTTCTTTCAGGCCTTTTCCATACGAATTCACGTTCTGGCCTAATAATGTGATATTTTTAGCGCCTTTTTTTATCAATAACTCTACTTCTTCTAAAATCTCCTTTGACGGCCTGCTCCTTTCCCTGCCCCGAACATAAGGCACTATGCAGTATGAACAAAAATTATCGCACCCCTCCATTATCTTCACAAATCCTGCGTGTCCTGCGTTTCTATCTTTTGAAAACTCAGGTATCCTTTTTGACTTATAACTTTCTATATACACAATATGCCCTGCGCCGTTCCTGATTTTATCAATAATATCAGGGACTTTATCCAAATCTGCCGGCCCGCATAAAAAATCCACATGCGGAAGCCTTTTGAAAATCTCATATTTCTGCGCCTCTGCCATGCAGCCTACAATGCCTATGATCAGTTGCGGACGATTCTTCTTTAAAACTTTCATACCCCCAACCTTGCCATAAACCCTGTCTTCTGCATGTTTACGCACACTGCAGGTATTGAAAATAATTACATCTGCATCCTCAACTCTTTCAGTAAGCGCATACCCTCTCTGTACAAACATATCCCTCAGCCGTTCAGAGTCATGTTCGTTCATTTGGCAGCCGAAAGTACGGATGTAGACTTTTTTTGGCATATTTTTGCCCCTCGGCTTCGTTCGGGACTCCCTTTGGTCGTAAGTTTTTGATTTTTTTGACATTGTGATTTTCTTTCTGTTTCTGAAAACCTGTGGTGAGCGGAGTCGAACCACAAAAAATTAAAGGGGGCAAAAAGAAAAAAAGAAATTCTTTTTGGGGGCAAACGACCACCAAGGCATGAGGCGATTTTGCGAAGTCCCGAGCGAGCGAAGCGAGTCGAGGGGATGTTTTTAAAAAGCAGTCCGGCGAGTTGTTTCTTAT
>MNVP01000033.1 GCA_001871815.1 Candidatus Omnitrophica bacterium CG1_02_40_15 | reverse complement strand
GTATGGAAATGTAAATAAGCTATACCAGAGGCTGGACGAATGGATGAGGATGAGGCTGCGTTCATTCCTTGAGAAGAAAAGGGCGGTTACTCATCAGAATAAAAGGATAGGCAACTGGCAGCTTAAATCTCAAGGGCTTGTATTATTACAAGAGCTATTGCCTATTCCATCCCCTGCAATGGGGCAACTAAAGAGGAAAGCCGTATACTGGAAAACAGTCCGTACGGTTTGAGGTAGGGGACAGAGATGAAAATTTCTTCCTACTCTATTTTTTGAAAGAAACCAGCCCTAGCTCTAAATAAATAACTGGTTCCCTGCGAACCCTCGCTATTAAATTACAATCTAATTTAAACTATACAGATCAAATTATATTTTCAAGTAATAATAGCGAAAGAGCAGGAATTTTGCCTCCAGATGTGTCATATATGGTAGGGGAGGGTTTAAAACCCTCCCCTACAAAACAAGGAGGGGTATGTGGCTAATAAATTTATTCCAGAGGAAATAATTGAGCGGAAGATATTTATGATCCGTGGACATAAGGTGATGCTGGATAGGGACTTGGCAGAACTTTATGGGGTAAGAACAATGGTTTTGAATCAAGCAATAAAGAGGAATATAGGCAGATTCCCTAAGGATTTTATGTTCCAACTATCAAAAGAAGAGTTGGAAAATTGGATATCACAAATTGTGATATCCAATAGAGAGAAGATGGGGATAAGGAGAAAACCATATGTTTTTACAGAACAAGGAGTTGCAATGTTGTCCAGTGTTTTAAATAGCGAAAGGGCTATTCAGGTTAATATTGCTATTATGCGGACATTTGTTAAGCTGAAACAGATTTTATCTATGGATAAAGAGCTGGCGCATAAACTGGCAGAACTTGAAAGAAAAACAGAAAAGCACGATATTGAAATTCATGCGATATTTGAGGCTATTCGTAAACTCATGGCGCCTACGCCAGTAAAACCAAAACCTCAGATAGGTTTTAAGCCAGATCCTGAGTGGAAATAGAAAATTGTCTCCAACTGTGTATCCGAAATTGTAAAATATTTCTTTTGATTTTTCAAGTTACTAGGTGTATATTAAAGCCATGTTTTATGAAGAGGTGTTCAGAGAATTAAATAAGAGAAGGGTTAGATATTTGGTGGTAGGCGGAGGGGCTGTAGTTTTGCACGGTGTAGTGAGAATGACCGCAGATATTGATTTATTCGTAGATTTTGAAGAAAAGAATTTATTGAAATTTACAGAAGCTTTAACTAAGTTAGGATACAGGCCAAAGATACCCGTAGAGGCATCAGATTTTGCAGATGCGGCTAAAAGAGAAAAATGGAAAAAAGAAAAAGGCATGCTGGTGTTTTCTTTTTACCATTTAAAGAGATTTCAGGACCATATAGATGTTTTTGTTTATGAACCGGTAGGATTTGAAAAGGCCTATAAAGAAAAAGAAATTAAGAAAGCAGGCCTTATAAACATACCTGTTATATCTATAAAATATCTAAAGAAGATGAAAGAGATAGCAGGGAGACCACAGGATCTGGCTGATATTGAAGCCTTGAAAGAAGTTGAAATGCTAACTAAAAAAAGAAAATGAAAAGAAATAAGATTAAGAAAGGGTTTGCTTTTAAGCCGGATATAAATTATATCAGGGAAACTATGGATATGCCTGCAAAGGCAAAATTAGAATGGCTTGAAGAGGTGAATGCTTTTACATATAAAGCAGTATCAAAACAAAAAAGAAAAATTTGGGAAAAGATTAAACAAGGAGAAGTGTGATGGGGAATATTAAATTAGTCCTTTTAAGGCATGGAGAGAGCACATGGAATAAGGAGAATAAATTTACGGGCTGGACTGATGTGGATTTGTCTGAGAAAGGCATTGAAGAGGCGAAAGAAGCTGGAAAAGTACTGAAAAATGAGGGATATGTTTTTGATGTAGCATTTACATCTGTTTTGAAGAGAGCGATAAGGACATTATGGTTTGTTCTGGATGAAATGGATTTAATGTGGATAAGTGTATATAATTCATGGCGCCTGAACGAGAGGCATTATGGAGCATTGCAGGGCCTTAATAAATCAGAAATGACCCAGAAATTCGGAGAAGACAAGGTGCTTATATGGAGAAGAAGTTATGATATCCCACCAACGCCGCTTGAGAAAAAAGATCCGCGTTATCCTGGAAATGACCCAAGATACAAGAGTCTTAGCGAAAAGGATATACCTCTTACAGAGAGTTTAAAAGAAACAATAGCCAGGGTTGTGCCGTACTGGAAAGAAACAATTGCTCCCGCATTGAAGTCCGGCAAAAAGATTATTATAGCTGCGCATGGAAACAGTTTAAGGGCGCTTGTGAAATATTTGGACAACATATCAGAAGAAGAGATAGTGAAATTAAATATACCTACCGGGATCCCGCTTGTTTACGAGCTTACCGATGATCTAAGGCCTTTGAAACATTATTATCTGGGCGACCAGCAAAAGATACAGGCAAAAATAGCATCTGTTGCAAGCCAGGGGAAAGCGAAAAAATAAAGTTTTAGGGGCTAAGTATCGAAGCGACCGAGGACGAAATGTCCGAGGGAGTGCCGAGTCCTCCGGACTCGGCCCCTTGACGATTACATAAACGTAGGATATACTTACAAGTTAAGTAAGGTCATAAGTTACAGAGCTTTTAACCAAATAAAGGCGATGTAACTTATAAGACCGAACTTATCCCGCCCTTTTGAATAGCAAGCTGAGAAAAATTGCTAAAAGGGCGGGATTAATTCGCACTGCAATTTACGTTCATTTTATTCCGTAAATTGCGTGCTCATTAAAGAAAGGGGGGTATGTATATGGACTGGAGCGCAATAGTAATAGAGCCAGTAAAGGCTATGCTGGTAAGAGCAGCTACATTTCTACCAACTTTGATAGGCATATTGGTGATACTAGTAGTTGGCTGGATTATAGCCGCGGTTTTGAAGAATGTGGTTGTGAAACTGTTGAAGATGATACAGTTTGATGCTGCCAGCGAAAAATCAGGGCTTGCTGATGTATTAAGGAAGGGTGGAATAAAAAATACTCTTTCAGAATTAATGGGCGGGCTTGTCTATTGGATAATAATGCTGCTTGTATTTATGGCTTCCCTGAATGCGCTGGGCATGACAGTTGTAGCGTCTCTATTGGATAAAGTCATACTTTATATACCTAATGTTATCGCAGCCATCTTTATAATTTCCCTGGGGATATTTTTTGCGAGCATTATAGGTTCAATAGTAATGACTGCTTCTATGAATGCTGGTATTAAACAAGCGAAACTGTTGAGCCAGGTGACGCAGACAGTGATAGTAATTTTCGCAGCTATTATGACGCTGGAACAGTTGAATATAGCTACTGCTATATTGAATACCACTATTACAGTTTTGCTGGGAGCTATAGGGTTGGCATTTGCGCTTGCAGTTGGCCTTGGTTCAAAAGATATTGCTGGAAGATTAATGCAGGAATTAGTGGATAAATTGAAAGGGAAATAAACGCCCCATTCCAAATCTAGGTATCACTTTTAAAAGATTCGCGTAGATTTGAAACAGGGTAGGCGGAACTACGCGGAAACAAAATTAAACCCCGCATGCTGCGTTTTAGTAGCGTGCGGGGTTTTTGTTTGCAAATCTAATAAGCGCTTTGTATAATGGGAGAAAATGAAGAAAGATAAAGGTATCGCATTAATACTTGTGGTGAGTGTCTTGGCTGTCGCTGGCATAATGGCGGTGTCTTTTGCATTTACCATGAGGTTAGAGTTAAAAGCCGCTGCTAATTACCTTGAAGCTACAAGGGCATCTTACCTTGCGCAGGCAGGTATTACCTATGCTCAGCAGATTTTGAAACAGGATGATAGAAATATAGATAGTTTTGAAGATAAATGGCATACAATTTTTACAGGCAGCGATATTGATAATGATGGCGACAGCCAGCCTGATTCAAAATGGATAAATGTGTACAACGAAGAAAGCGAGGCCATAGGCAGATACGCTATTCTGGTAAAGGATGAAACGAGTTTTATGGATATAAATATGGCATATAAACATAATCTCTCTCCTTTAAAAGTTACAGAAGGATGGTCGTCGTACGAACTGGATCTTAAAGAATTTATAACCTCTTGCGGCTTAAAAGACCCAGACAAGGTTTATGAAGATATTCTTAGTTTTAGATACGGGCCTGACAGCCAGCCAGGCGAAGCAGGCGTAGATGATAATCAGAATCAGAGGATCCTGGATTCTGACGGGATAGATAATAACGCGAATGGTATCGTAGATGAAGCAGGAGAGGGTATAGACGAGCCTATGGAATATGCCTCGTTTAATCTTTATGGAGACGATAAGGCATTTGAGACGCCTTTTGAGATAAGCAAAATCAAGTCAATTTCAAAACAGGATATTCAGAAATTGTATCCTTATATAACTACTTATTCTGTTGATAGGAACACAGATGTTGAAGGGAGATTAAAGGATAATATTAATTCCATGGACGCCCAATCCCTGGCAGTATTACTTGAGGATGCAGGCGCGAGAGATCCTTTCCAAAAGGCAGTCAATATAATAGACGCGTGCGACGCTGATTTTAGCCAGAGCGTCATACCAAAATTATATAATAGGCTTGCGGCAATCAATAGAGGCGATGTAGGGGATTGGATATGGAAGGGGGGTTCTTATCAGAGTGATGTAAAAGACGGACAATTATTTACAATTACATGGGTTAATCTGCCGGAGGGAGAATATTATATAGGTGTGTTTGGGATAAAGGATGAACTGGTGGGCGATGTTACTGTGAATGGCATGGCTCAAAACTCTGTAAAGCACGGCGAGATACTAAGAATAGGCGCTATATCATTCGAGAATAAAATCCTGAACCTCACTATTAAAAACAGCTCCGGCTCAGTATGTTATTTTTCTTACCTTGAATTATATCCCAGGCTAGGCCAGCAGAATTTCAGCGCGAGCGAGATAAGAGGCGTAGAAGGAATAAGAATAAATGAAATAATGGTAAGGCCTGTTATTCCAAGGAGTACTTTCAGCGGCCAGGCACCTGGGGGAGATTGGAAATGGCAGAATGGATTTTATCAGAATAATGAACCCAAGGGAGGGAAAACAGGAGAAGGCGAATGGACATGGAAGGACCTTCCGGATGGCAAATATTATGTCAGGCTATTTGCGGGAGCGGTTGATCAGGAGATAGGCGATGTAAATATAGGAGGTTCTAATTCAAAGAGTGCAATGGACAACGATCTATTTGGCAACGGGAAAGTTGTTACTGTTTCAGGAGGAAAACTTACTATCAGGATCCAGAATAACCGTGAAACAGGATCTACATATTTTAAGTCAATAGAGCTGAGTCAGGAACCTGACGGAGAGTACATAGAACTTATAAATCTTACGCCTAAGGAAGTAAGCCTGAGCGGGTGGGCCATAGAAGGGCCAAGCAAAGAAGGATGGCCTGCCACAATTCCGCTTGGAACAACGATAGGCCCGCATGAGCACATGGCGTTATCTATTGACAAAGACGATACGCAGGGAGGCATAAATAATAATGGCATATCATTTATTTCAATATGGGGTAAAGAGAAATCTGCGGCGTTACATTTTTTAAGGGCTGTAACCCCTAATTCAGATTTATTGAGCGATAACGCTTTTATGGGAGGGAATTTTATAACGCTCAAAGATTCTATGGGCCACATTGTAGATAAAGAGGAATATTTTAGCGGCAATATAACTGATAACAGGGCGCTGGAAAAATCAGACCCGAGTTATGTAATGGATTCAAATAATAATGGCGTGCCTGATAACTGGTATGCTTCTACTGCAAAAAAAGGAGGGACTCCAGGCCTTCCTAATGATAATGATGGTATGAGGGAAAAAATTGGAGAAGAAATAATAGAGCACTATGATACAGAGGTAAATGTGAAGAGTAAGAATTTTTCTTCTGTCGGGGAAATTGCTTTTGTTCCTCTTGGAACTGAACCATGGAAAACTATACCTCTGGAGGATGTCGCGAAGATTGTGGACAGGCTTACTATATCCGGGATAAGGCTTGAAGCGGAAAATAAAATTGTAAAAGGTTCTGAAGGCGGCTGGAAGGTTATCCAGAGAGCAGCCCCTTTTACAGACTGGTGCGAGAACGGAAAAAAAGATTCAATTGGAACTTGGAAATGGGAATTAAAGGATGGGTTAAAGAATGGGTATTACAAATTGAAAATATTCGGGGAAGAAGGAGAGGCAATAGCCGTATCGATGCATCTTGCAGATGATACATGGACCGCTCTTACGCCTGCGCTTACGCCAGGGCCTGACGGAGGAATAGTTTTTGGAAATATAGAGATAGGCACGGGAAGCGCTATGTCTACGCCGAAAAATATCCTGGAAATAAAGGTAAAGAATAGCTCAGAAACAGACGCAGCGCATTTCGATTTTATAAAGCTTGATCCTGCGAATAATTTATACGGAAGGATAAATATAAATACAGCTTCTAAGAAAGTGCTCAGCAGTTTACCCGGCGTAGACGATGCCATAGCGGACAATATTATCAATAACAGAGTTTTTGGGAATAAAAACGGCCTTAATTTAGGCATAGGCGATCTTATCGATACTCATGCGCTTGGCTCAAGCGATACAGATAAGAAAAACAGATTCAAGCAGATATCAAGTCTTGTCACGCTGCACTCTGACTGCTATAGAATTATTGTTACAGGACAGATGCTGGAAAAAGGCAAAGTCCTGGCAGAGAAAAAAATCTGGGTGGTGTTTGAACGATAAGCCTCGAAATGCCTAATTCCTAGTTTAGGTAATGCATATTTCGCTTATCAGCCCTGGCAGGCCTGAGAAAAGCCTCGCCGATTCGAGCGGGCACGGTGTTCCGTTAAGCAGGCTGGGGCCATTCGGCACTGAAAAATTTTTCCGTCCGCTACGGTTTACAGCTCGTTTCTCTGTCGACTATCGTTTTGTCACTCGACCGAAACTCGCTGTAAATCCTTGCGGACATTTGGCAAAATTTTTCTAATGTGCCTCAGACCCCAGCCTGCTTAACGGGAACGAGCGAGAATCGGCGCGGAGCGAAGTCCGCCACGCTGGGGCGGACGAGCGTCTTTTCGAAGGCCTGCCAGGGCTGGTAAAAGCCCCTTAGTGTTACCTGATTAAAGTTGTTTAAAATTATCCTTGATTTTTTATGCCACTAGGATATAATTAACTTTAATATGTACGTAATTAAATCCAAAAGATATTTTATTTCAAAGGCTGCTGTATTTTTTATAGTAGTCTTTTTTATTTTTTCAAACATCGCAAATGCCAGCATCTCCAGCAGTAAAAATTATAAATTACACACGGCCCTGGCAGATAGCGGAGGAGCCAGCGGGGTTTCGAAAAGTTACAATGCAGAAAATAGCCTTGGTTACCCATTAGGAACCAGCGTTGCCACTGGCACAAGTTATAAAATATATGGAGGATTACTTCCTACTAGAAACGCTATACCTGATGTAGCCATACTGGCCTATAACGACGGCCAGGTGACATTTAATAATCCTCCAACGCTGAAATGGGCGGTTACAGATAAAGATAAAGACCCTCAGCGTTATTATCATATTCAGATATCCAAGGATAATTTTAAAACAATAGATGTTGACTCAGGCGTTGTTAAATCCAAATCCCAGGAATATACTACTCCTATTCTTCCTACCACTGAAGGTTACATAGATTACAAATGGCGGGTAAGGGTAAGCGATGGATATGATTATTCAGGCTGGGAAATAGCTGCGAGCGGATTTAAACTTGGTGTTGGAAAAATGGAAGTGCCTGTGATATGGGCAAAGACTTCTGCTGGAGGCAGTAACATATCTTCAAAATTATGGCAGGGGTGCGGAGATCCGTATATGTCCTGGGAATATCCTGTGAAGGGCGCGCAACCGATTGGTTATAGTTATGCGTGGGGAGATTTGCCTGATAATCAGGCTGATACATCAGGCACTTTTTATAATACTCCTTCTGATCTTCTGGGAGATGGGGTTAGGGTATTTAATCTTAAAGCTGAGAATTCAGCTGGCAACTGGGGGGAGACAGCTTCCTTTGAACTATGGATAGATAGATCCAGCCCTGTTATAGGCAATTATTCTCCTTTCAAGGGCGCAATCCTAGCATCTGATAAACCTACGATTACTATCAGCGCTAGCGATGATAAGAGCGGCGTAAATCCAAGCGCTATAAATATGAAAATAAATAAATCCGTAGTGGACGCTGCTTATGATGAGAAAGCCCAGAGCATTATATATGTGCCTTCTATTCCTCTCAGCGAAGGCAGTAATGTAATATCTCTTGAGGTAGCTGATTTTGTGGACAATAAAACTTCTCAGCTTGTATGGAGTTTCACTGTTGATACAAAAGGCCCGACAGGGTATATTATAATAAATAACCAGGATGCTGTTACAAATTCTGTATATGTCAATCTTAGTCTTGGAGCCAGCGATTCTACAACAGAAGTTCAGAGCATGGCGGTTTCAAATGATGGTGTTTTTGATACTGAACAATGGGAGCCGTTCAAAACAAAGAAAGAAAACTGGATGCTCGCGCCTATAAGCGGTACGCGCAAAGTTTATATAAAGTTTAAAGATACAGCCGGGAATGAGTCAGAGGCCTCTAGCGATACTATAGAGCTTATCATAATAGCTCCTGATACCATAATTACAAGCGGGCCAAGTTTATTGACAAAGTCAAAAGAAGCCTTTTTTACCTTTAAAGGAAGTGTAGAAGACTGCTTGTTCAGATGGAAATTTGATGATGAGGAATGGTCTAATTGGTCAAAGGATATCTCAGTTGCCAGGAAGGACATGAAAGATGGCAACCATTATTTTAAGGTTCAGGCTGCAAAAGATGTTAATAAGAATACGAAAATAGACCTTGATGAAACGGATCCTGCTCCTGCAGAAAGGACATGGACCATAAGCGAAAAAGGCGTTATAAAGCCTGAACCTGAAAAAAAGAAGCCTTTCAAGTTCTGGAAAGAAGAATAGAACCGCGGAACTACGCGGAATTTTAAAAAGCCCGCTGAACCAATGCGAAAATTTTTCAGACGCCTATATTGCTAAAAGCGATATTAGATGTTTTGAGTAGTTAAAATACCTACTTTACTTCCGAAATTTAAAATCTAAGAAGTTTTTATAACCCCAATATTTTCATCTGGTTACCTTGAACCTTGAACTTTGAACTTTGAACTTTTTTTAGCCCTACCCTTGACAAGTACTATCAGGTAGTATATAGTTATATCACCCCCTATCAAGCTATATTATTTTTCGATAGGGTTTTTAAGTCTAAATGAACCCCGCCCTTTCTACTGCGAAGGAATGCTTCGAAGCAGAAAGAGCGGGGTGAATCGTCTATAGGAGTAAACATGTTATTAAATAGCGAGGCGGTATATATGAAAGAAAAATATTACTCTGTTACCCAGACCGCTCAGTTTCTGGGCATATCGAAGCAGACCCTTATAAGATACGAAAATAAAAAGTTATTTCCGTCTGCCAGGCGAAATGCCCTTAATGGCTGGCGTGAATATACAGAAGATGATATCAAGAAACTCAGGGTTATAATGGGAAGGGCAAGGTAAATGGCCAAGTTCAAGGCAAGTTCAATAGCCTTAGATATAGGCGCGCATTTTATAAAGCTAGTTGAGCTTAAAAAAGAGAAGGATAGCATTATGCTGACCAAGATTGGCATAAGGGAAATCCCAAGAGACCTGAAGCTGGATAGAGATAAAATTACCAGCTCGCTTATATTTGAATTATTAGCAGAGAATAATATAAAGTCAAAGTCTGTAAATATATCAGTAAACGGCCAATCTGTTTTTGTGAGGTTTGTAAAGCTTCTCCAGATAAAGGAAGATAAATTAAAACAGACAATGAAATTCGAAGCCCAGAACCAGATACCTTTTAGCCTGAACGAGGTTATGTGGGATTGGTCGCTTTTGGATAAAGATAAATCTGTTCCTAAGAAGGCAGTGATAGTTGCGATAAAGAAGAATCTTGTTGAGGAGATGATTTCAAAATTAAAGGCCGTTAAATTATCTACAGAATTGATAGATGTCGCTCCGATAAGTGTATATAACTGCATGGCATTTAATGAGGATTATAATAATGAAAACATCGGTTCAGTTCTTGACATAGGCGCGAAATCCACCAACTTCATTATATTTAATAAAGGTAATATATGGATAAGGAGTTTTCCTATCGCAGGTGACCGCATTGAAGAGGCGAAAGAGCAAGGTGTGGGTGAACTCCTAACAGAGGTGGAAAGATCCCTGGAATATTATTTTATGCAGCAAGGAGAAGATGCGCCTAAAGAGAAAAAGATAGGCCAGCTTTTTCTGACAGGCGGCGGCAGTATTATGGAAAACATGGAGGCTGCGATTATTTCAAAATTCAGCATAAAGCCTCAGGTTATGGATCCCTTCAGAAAGTTGAGAGTATCTAAAGATGTGTTTCAGAAACTCCAGGCAAGCGGGCCTAAGAATCAATTTTCTACGGTTGTAGGAGCTGCTCTCAGAGGCATAGCTGATTTAAAGATAGAGGTGAATTTTCTGAATAAGGTGTTATCAGATAAGGAATCTTTTTCCAATAAACGTATTTATTCCAGCCTTTCAATAGCTACAGGCGTGTTGATACTTATAAGCTTTTCTATTTTTATGCGCCAGGATTACCACATAAAAAAGATCAAACTCGATAAGGTAGAGGAGATGATAGAAACATACAGAACTTATGAGCCGAAGATAAAAAAGATACGCGAAGAAGAAGATATTTTAAGAGATAAAATGAATACGCTGTACCAGACAGCTTCTTCCAGGGCTGTGTGGCTTGGGATATTTAAATCTATTTCAGAGATGCTGCCAAAAGATGTATGGATCACTGATGTCTCAGGCGTTATCTCAATAGAAAAGAGCGGCCTTGGCAGGATGGATATGAATGGAAAAGCGCTTTCTTACCAGTCCGTGAATAATTTTGTATCAAGCCTTAAGGCATTGCCGGATTTTAGCGATGTGCGGCCCGTGTCGTCTTCCGTGGAAAATGATAAAGATACAGGCGAAGAGATAGTGAAATTCAGCGTTACTATGGACGTTGTCCTGGCAGGAAACTAGTATGGGATGGCCGCGACCGTCCCCTACTAATGGATTTTAATGAAGGATAAAATGTTAAAGTCAGGTAAAGAGAAACTCATATTAAAACAGGGCATTATAATTCTTGCTGTAATAGCAGGAATTTATATATTTTTTCTCAGCCCGTTCCTCAGAGAAGGCCGCTCAATAATGGATGAAGAACTGGAGAGGAAGATAAGCGAGATGAAAAGATTTATCACGCTTACAGGCACAGTGCCTTCGAAAGAAAGTTTTGCCAAGATGGATGAAGATAAGAACTCTTTGGAAGAGAAGTTTTTCAGCCTGGTGGAGTATATAGACCCAAAGAAGGCAAGGTTATCAGAAAAGGATGCAGAGGCAGGCCTTTATTTTATTGAAAAGCTTCACTCTACCATGAAGAAGTTTGAACTGGAAGCAGGGGCAAAAGGCGCGAAACTTCCTGAAAATCTCGGATTTGGGGATGGCCTTCCCAAAGACAATATGGTGCCTGTGCTTCTGAGGCAGCTCGAGATAATAGAATTTGCAGTTGGTGTGCTTCTGAAAAGCCAGAACTCCAATATATATGCCTTGAAACCGCTCAAATCTATTGAATATATAGAGCCTGTTTCAAAGGGGTTGTTTTATACTGAACTGCCAGTTCAGATCTCGATAAAGACAGATACAAAGGCTCTTATTAATCTTTTGTTGGAGCTTAAAAATGCGAGCCCTGCGATCAGCGTAAAAGAATTGCACGTGAAAAGTATAGAAGTTGCTTCGGGAGAGGTTGAGATAAGCATGGTGTTGAGTACCTTTATGATAAGTAAGGCCGAGACTTATGGAACGAAGCCCCGCCCTTTGTAAACAAAGGGCGGGACGAAGTGAACATAAGTCTCTGGCCGTAACTTATCCCCCTTTCATTCTTTCAGAATGAAAGAAAGGGGGATTAATTTGCGCCTGCTGTTTCGCTTTGTGAAGCGAAACAAAGCGGCAGGCGCTCATTAAAATGATCGCAAAAGAAAAAGCTATATTCTGGCTTCTTGTGCCTGTATTGGTCGCTACGATAGGCATAGGTTTTAATGCTCAAGAAAAGAAAAAACGATTATCCGATGAGTTTTTAAAGGATATTGAGTCTGTGACAGAAAAGGCAAAATCCAAAAAAAAGGCGGCCAAGGATAACTGGGACATAGAAGGTTTAAAGAAGCAGGAGACGTCAGGAGATTACCCAGCTCTAATGGAAAGGAGCATTTTCTTCAGGCCTGTTTCTGAGGTAAAAGATGAAGGCGGCAAAGACATTATACCTTTAAAAGAAGAAGAGCCTGCAAGGCCTATGTTTGTCTATAAAGGCAGGATGATGCTTGGAGCCAGGGTTATTGTTATTATAGAGGATCAGAATACAGGCAAGAGTTTTTCCGTTAAGGAAGGCGATATGGCAGGTGACTACACTGTTTTAAGCATAGACGAAAAGGAAATCAGGCTCAAGAAAAAAGATGGGGAAGAGATTGGGATATCTACTCTTAAAGAAGAGAAGAAAGATGTAGGGGGCGGTCGCGACCGCCCCCTACAGACAGAAGAACCAAAAGGTATAAATGAGAAGAAATAAGAGGTTGTTTTGTCTAGCATTCATAATCGCAGCGTTTATAACGCTGGAGTGTTTACCTTGCAGGATATTTGCCTCAGTGGATCCTTCTTTCGTTAGGACTGCTGTTGCGTCAAAGTTTGATCTCAGAAGATATTTTGAAGAAGCGATGTCTTTGTTTGAATCAGGCAAATATAAGGAAGCAGTCATAATATTTGAAAAATTAATTGACGTGGAAAAAGCGAATAACGATGTTTATTTTACGCCTTTTGCAGAGATATACATTGAAAAATCCAGGGCCCGCATGGCAGAACTGATGATCATGGAAGAAAAAAAATGGGAAAAGATGAAAAAGGACGTTGTAAACGAAGCAGAGAGTATTGCTAAAAAAGAAAGCGAGAAGATCGCAAGTGAAGAGCAGGTAAAGAAAAAGGTAGAGGAGGATTCAAATAAGGAAAGATCATATAAGAAAGCGCAAGAAACAGAGACCGCATTTGAAGATACTAAAGAAAGCGCAAAGATAGAAATTGCAGAACTAATGAATAAAAAGACGAGGGAAGATTTAAAAAAGAAAGAATTATACGAGAAAGAGCAGAATATAAAGGCTGTATTTGAAACCGCTATGGGATATTACAGATCCAAGGATTATCCTTCCAGCATAGTAGAGTTCAAGAAAGTAAAAGAGATGGATTCTGCTAGTTCGCTGGCAGTCCAGGCAGACGCTTATATACGCAGTATGCAGCAGGACATAAAACAAAGCCAGGAAAAGATGATGCTTACGAGGATGGAAGAGGCCAAGCGCGCAAAGATAGATATGGAAAAACAGGCGGAGCGCCAGAAAATAGCGATGGAGAAAGAGTTGAAAGCGCAAAGATTAGAGCTGGCTAGAAAAGAAAAAGAAAAAGAAACGCTTAAAAAAATTTTTGAGCAAAGATTAAAAACAAAAGAAGCCAGAGACAGAGTTAATAAGATAGCAATCCTTATGGACAGCATAATAGGCAATATCAGGGAAAAGAGGTTTGAAGAGGCAGAGGTCCTTGTGAATAAGGCAACACAGGAATTTCCTGGGAATGAAAAATTCAAGGAGATATTACATTATATAGATATGCAAAAGATAAAGATGGAAGAATCTGCTTTAAAAAGGGCGAGAGAGCTTACAGAAGAAAAAATGATGCTGGATGTGGCTAAACAACATATCATCCCAGAAGAAAATAAAGATGTAGGGGCGGTCAGTGACCACCCCCTACAAATAAATGAAAAAAAGATAATGCCTATTGTGAAGATCCCCGAGATAAGGAAGCGCCTTAAGATACCTATAAGCGTTGATTTCAAAGACGTGGAACTGGATTATGTGCTGAGTTTTTTATCAGACGCTACAGGCGTTAATATAGTGCCTTCGACCGGGATAGATATGGCAGAGAAAAAAGTGAGCATAAAGATAAAAGACATGCCTCTTGAAGAGGCGTTGAGGTATATATTGAAATCCCAGGACCTGGTTTACAGGATAGAAGAAGACGCTGTCTGGGTGGCTACAAAGGATGAGATCAGTAACGAGAAGATAGATACAAGGGTGTATTTTTTAAGCCAGGGCGTAGGCAGATTTGAAGAGTTTACAACTCAGGCTAAAGGCGCGAATGAATCTAGCGCTTCCGCTGTCCCTTCGGAAGTAAAGACAGTAAAAAATATCCTGGAGAATTC
Organism: Candidatus Omnitrophica bacterium CG1_02_40_15; assembly: GCA_001871815.1. Classification (GTDB taxonomy): domain Bacteria; phylum Omnitrophota; class Gorgyraeia; order Gorgyraeales; family Gorgyraeaceae; genus UBA10183. The sequence continues at coordinate 1,588 of MNVP01000033.1, read as the reverse complement.
AGTTGATTGGCCGAAAGATTCAAAATTGACCTTAGATGAGCGCACAGGCGCGCTTATTATAAGCAATACGCCTTCAAATCTGGAAACCATAGAGAACCTTTTATATAATCTGGACATAACTCCTATGCAGGTTTTGATTGAGGCAAGATTTTTAGAAGTTAAAGTCAGCGATCTGGATGATATGGGAGTGGAGTGGAAATTAAACAATATGTGGGCCGGGGATAAGAATAGAGCTGGCAATGATGTATATGGAGTAAGCAAGAATAGCGGCGTAGATTTTTCTAATTTCAGCCGTTCAGACGAAGGGTTTAATCTTACATATCAAGGCATATTGAGCAATCCGCAGTTTCAAGCAGTGCTGCACGCGCTTCAGGAGAAACAGAATGTAAAAACATTATCTGCGCCCAGGATTACCACTTTAAATAATCAGACAGCCACTATAGAGATCGTGGATGAGTATATATATCCTACAAGATATGAGGCGAGCCTTGTGCAGTATGATATAAACGGAGACGGAGATTTTGATGACGCCGGAGAGACAGAATGGATAAACGTGCCGCAGGATTTTGTGACGAGGAATGTAGGGATACTTTTACATGTTAAGCCGAGTGTCGGCGTAGATAAAAATAGTATTACGCTTGCGTTGACTCCAGAGGTCAGCGAAGACGCGGGGAGTTTCACATATTCAGGAAATGTCAGCATACCTAATTTTACAACCAGAAATCTGAGCACGAGCGTAATGGTTAAAAACGGAGAAACAATAGTGCTCGGCGGGCTTATAAAAGAGACAAATACGAATGTAAAGACAAAGGTGCCTGTATTGGGCGACATACCTTTTGTGGGTGGGTTGTTCAGGAAGAGCACTGATTCCAAAGAGAGAAGGAATCTTTTGATATTTGTTACTGCGAGTATCATGGATAAGGAACAAAATAAGGTCGCAAGCGTTGAAGATATAGAAGAAAAACCTTTAAAACAATGAAGTATGAAATGGCTATGAATTTTCTAAAATGTATATTTTTATGCATAAGTTTATTTTTAAGCCCTGAGGTTTCTTTTGCCTATGAGATGAAGTCTGCCAAGGGCAATGATACAGGTGGAGCTATATCCGGCATTATAGAGATCACTGAAATAAGAAAAAATCTAAAGACTCCCATTACTGTGGATTTCATGGATGTGGGCCTAGACTATGTCATGGATTTTTTATCAGAGGCGACGAACGTTAATATAATTCCAGGCAACGGGGTAAAACTTTCAGAAAAAAAAGTTACCATAAAAGTTAAGGACATGCCCCTTGAGAGCCTTTTAAAATATATATTCAGGAACCAGGGGCTTACATATAGGATTGAAAAAAATGCAGTGTGGGTGGATACACTTGATAATATGGATAATGAAACATCTGAGACCAGGATGTATTTTTTGGACCAAGGGCTAGTGATGTTTACTGAATTCAGCGGAGCCACAGGCGGAGCCAAAGGCGGCGTAGGAGGAGGCGCTGCCATATCAAAGATAAAAACCATAAAGGATATACTTGAACATGCAGTTGCGTGGCCTAGCGATTCCAAGATCAATCTTGATGAACGCAAAGGAG
>MNVP01000026.1 GCA_001871815.1 Candidatus Omnitrophica bacterium CG1_02_40_15 | reverse complement strand
AGAAAATAATATTTTACATATAGCGTTTTCAAAGGATAAAAGCATTTTTCTTGGAACAAAAGGAGGCCTTTTTATTAGTAGAGATAATTGCCTTACATGGGAAAAGGATTTAGGCGAAGCTGGAAACTTAGATATCAGATGGATTGAGTTTATGCATGAATCGATTCTTATTGCAGCTGAAAAAGGCGTATATAAAGGTTCTGGTTCTAAGTGGAAAAGGACTTTTGTAACACTAAGCCATGATAATGAATACGATCCAGATATCGCAGATGAGTTGATTCAGGCGGTAAAACCAGTGAATTGCATAACTATTAATAATGATGCGATGCTATTAGCAACTGATTCAGGGATATTCGCAAGCCAGGATAATGGAGACACGTGGGCGAGATTTTATCAGGAAGGGCTTTTGTCGCTGCGTATAAAAAGGCTTTTGTTTAACAAGGCTTTATACGCTGTTACAGACAAAGGTATTTTTATTTTTTCAGATAAGGATAAGTTATGGCATAATTTGTATAAAGGGATGAATACAAAAGAAACCAGAGATATGGTTGTTGACAAAGAGGGGAATATACTAGCTGTTACTAATAAAGGTTTATATAGGGCCAAGCAAAATATAGCAGCCAATGATATTTCAAATAATAACCTTGAAAACGAGATGCAGGATATTTTAAAAGGATTCAAAGGCGAACCCAGTATCAGCGATGTCCAAAAGGCGGCTATTAAATACGCAGAAGTCCATCCAGATAAGATCAAAGAATGGAGGGAATCTGCAAAGAAGAAAGCGCTTCTTCCAAATGTGGCAATAGGCCTTGATAGATATGTAACTGATCTTCTTCATTGGGACTCAGGCACAAATCCAGATACTTTTCAGAAAGGCAAGGACGCTGTGTCTTGGGATATTACCATGACTTGGAACATGGGAGAGCTCATCTGGAACGATGACCAGACAAGTATAGATACAAGGTCAAAGCTGATGGTTGAATTGAGGGACGATATAATGAATGAGATTACTAGGACATATTTTGAAAGAAGGCGGCTTCAGATAGAGATGTTAGCCTCGCCTCCTCAGGATTTAAAACTTAGCCTTGAAAAAGAACTCCGGCTCCAGGAATTAACCGCAGATATTGATGCCCTTACAGGCGGCTACTTCTCCAAGAGTCTTGAAAAATAACCGCCAGATTTATGAATTTTATCTTGACGCAATAAGGGGCATATGATAAACTTATGAACAATGGGAAAAGCATGCCACGTAAGATTTATACATTCGCGGCCACAAACCTGCGGTCTTCAGGCCGCGGATAGACAATGGCCGCTCAGTATCAATTTCAAACAAACTTTGGCTTTTAGACCGGAGAAATTGATAAAACTTGGTTTAATCTATTTTATAATTTTATTTTTCCTGCCATTTTTGAATATATCTTATATATATGCTGGTAAAGCGTTTGGCATAAAAGATAGCGCAGAAGATTATCGAGCAAAGGGGTATGAAGCGCAGCAGCGCGGCGATATAGACACTGCTATTGAATGGTATCAGAAGGCAGCCAGTATCAAACCTAGCTACGCTTCTCCGCACAATGATCTTGGTATTTTGTTTGAGACAAAAGGATGGCTGGACAGGGCAGAGGCAGAATACAACAAGGCCCTTGCTATAGACCCGGAATATAAAGAAGTCTACACAAACCTGGCGCTTCTTTATGAAAGAAAAGGTGAGCTGGAAAGAGCTGCTTTTAACTGGATGAAAAGGTATAAATTAGGCAGCCCTGATGACCCATGGACGCAGGAAGCGAAAGATAGGCTGGAAAAGCTTGGGCTTATTGATAAGACAGAAAATGCCAGCCTGAAAACAACGCCGGAAGCCCCTAATCAGAAGCCTCTTGAGAAAAAACAAAAGTCTGAACCAGCGGTAAAAAAAAATTCTGATTGGACAAAAATAGGATCTAAAAAAGTAAGAAAGGGTTTGAAACCCTCCCCTACAAAATCAAACAATGCCCTGAATGCAGAGCTTCAGGAATCGCTGAGGATGGCTGAAGAAAGGCTAAAGACAGAAAAGGCCAGCAAACAAAATGCCGCAACTGCAAAGAGACAGGATGAGGTAAAAGCTGCGGCCGCGCTTAGTAAAGATGCAAATACCTCTTATAATAAAGCAAAAGATTATTTTAATAAAGGCGAGTATACAAAGGCGCTGGATACGATAAGGCTTGCAAAGCAGAATTCCAAAGGCAATAAGACGCTCTTGGGACTGGAAGAAGAAATAAAGTTTAAAATGAAGGAGGGAAGGATAGAGGATTATTACAAAGAAGGCATGATACATTACCGCCAGAAAGATTTTGCAGGCGCCAGAAAAGAGTTTGAAGCAATATTGAGTATTTTACCAGAATAATTCTGCTTCGCGCTAGAGTAAAGTAGTTAACTCTCTAGGACGCGCTACGCAGAATTTATTCTGCGAAGTTCGTCATAGCAAGCTTACGACTATATTCTAGAACGAAGCAGAACCCTTCCTATTTTAGGAAATCCCGTGTAAATAATGAAAAAAGAAAAACTTTTTTTGATTGATGGAAATTCTTATTGTTACAGGGCTTTTTATGCCATAAAAGAGCTTAGCAATTCAAAAGGCAGGCCTACCAACGCTGTCTATGGGTTCATCCTAATGCTTAAGAAATTGATGGAAAAAGAAAAGCCAGCTTATCTTGCTGTGGCGTTTGACCTGAAAGGCCCTACGTTCAGGCATAAACAATTTGAGGACTATAAGGCTCATAGAAAACCTATGCCGGACGACCTTGTGAGCCAGATAGGCTTGATAAAGGAAACCATATCAGGGTATAACATACCTATTTTTGAAAAGCAAGGTTTTGAAGCAGATGATATCCTGGCAACTATTGCTAAAAAGATATCTCAACAGGGCATAGATGTGTATATAGTAACTGGCGATAAAGATATGCTTCAGATAGTCGATAAGAATATAAAAGTTTACAGCGCTCATAAAGATGGCCTTATCTATGATAACGAAATGGTAAGGGAAAGGTTCTCAGGGCTTGGGCCTGAAAATATAACTGATTTTATTGCGCTTGCAGGAGACGCAGCTGACAATATCCCAGGTGTGCGAGGTATAGGAGAAAAAACAGCTATAGAGCTCATAAAAGAGTTCGGGAGCATGGATAATATTTATAAGAATCTTGATAAGATAAGGAGCGAGCCGAGAAGGAAGATGTTATCTGAGCAGGAAGACAGCGCAAGAATATCCAAGGAGCTTGCGATGGTAGATCTAAATGTGCCTATAGAAATAGACATTGCTGGCATGGCCGTAAAAAGCCCTGATTCAGAAAAGCTGCTAGTCATTTTTAAAGAACTGGAATTTAAAAATTTTGCAAGAGATATTACATCATGCGATTCAGATGTTCATAAAGAAGCGCGTTATAAGACAATCACTAGTCTTATAGATTTTAAGAATTTTATCCGTGAGCTGAAAGGAAAATCCGAGTTTGTCCTGGACACTGAAACTACAAGCGAACAGCCTATGGAAGCAAAACTTGTGGGCATATCGTTTTGCTGGAAAGAGGGAGAAGCGTATTATGTGGCTCTAGGCTCAACCCCGAACCACTCGCTTCGCTCGGGTACGGGGCATGGACTGAAGGCTGAAGGCGTAGATCTGGAGATGGCTATTAAAGAATTAAAGCCGATTTTAGAGGACGAAAAAATAAAAAAAATCGGGCAGAATATAAAATATGACAAGTTGGTGTTGTTAAATTATGGGATACAGCTTAAGGGTATATCATACGATACAATGATAGCGTCATACTTATTAAATCCTTCCAGGATGAGCCATGGGCTGGATACAATCGCATTTGAATATCTTGACCATAAAATGACTTCTATTGACGAGCTTTTAGGCGCAGGCAAGAAAAGGGTTACAATGGATATGGTGGATATAGAGAAGGTTTCTATGTACTCATGCGAGGATAGCGATGTTACGATGAGGCTTAAGAATATATTTGAAAAAGAGATTTTTAAAAAAGAACTGGAAACGCTTTTTGATAATATAGAGCTGCCGCTTGTAGATGTTTTGAGTGATATGGAAAAGAACGGGATAAAGATAGATGTTGATTTTTTAAAAGAGGCGTCTTCTGAAATGGAGATCGAGCTATCAGGGCTTGTTAAAGATATATACCAAATAGCTGGCGAGGAGTTTAATATAAATTCTCCAAAACAGCTTAGCCGGATTTTATTTGAAAAATTAGGCCTGCCTATTGTAAAAAAGACAAAGACAGGCGCTTCCACAGATGTGGAGGTTCTTGAAAAACTTTCTTCTTTGCACTCATTGCCGAAAGAGCTCCTGAGATATAGGGAATTGTCAAAGTTGAAATCCACTTATGTGGATGCGCTGCCAGAGCTTATTAATAAAAAAACAGGAAGGCTTCATACTTCTTTTAATCAGGCAGTCACTGCTACAGGAAGGCTTTCATCCTCTAATCCGAATCTCCAGAATATACCTATAAAGACAGAAGAAGGCAGAAAGATAAGAAAGGCGTTTATAGGGGAGAAGGGCAATTTTATAATGTCAGCTGATTATTCTCAGATAGAACTTAGGATGCTGGCGCACCTTTCAAAAGACCCTGAGCTTATAGCTGCTTTTGAAAAAGATAGAGATGTGCATAGCCATACTGCCTCTCTTATTTTTGGTGTGGATGAAAAAGAAGTAACGCCTGAAATGAGGTCAAACGCCAAAACAGTTAATTTCGGGATTATTTACGGCATTAGCGCCTTTGGATTAAGTAAATCACTTGGCATAGATCCTGGCAGCGCCCAGCAATTTATAGATTCATATTTCGAAAGATATCCGGCTGTAAGGGTTTATATGGAAGACAAGATCGAAGAAGCCAGAAGCGCAGGATACGTTACGACCCTTTTTAACAGGCGAAGATATATCCCTGAAATAAAAACAGGCGGGATGAGAGAGCGGCAGCAGGCAGAAAGGATTGCCATAAATACGCCTGTGCAGGGCTCAGCAGCGGATCTGATAAAAATCGCAATGATAAATATTTATAGGGTGATGAAGAAAGAGAATTTAAAATCACTGATGACTTTACAAGTGCATGATGAACTTGTTTTTGAGGTTCCCAGGGATGAGCTGGATAAAATGAAAGAGCTGGTAAAAGAAGAGATGGAAGGCGCTGTAAAATTGTTGGTTCCCATAAAGGTAAGCGTGCAATACGGCAAAAATTGGCTGGAGATGGCTTAATAATCGCGTAGTTCAGCGATAAACAAAGAGAGCTATGATAATCGGTATAACTGGAAGTTTTGGGAGCGGGAAGACAACTGTTGCGAAAATGTTTGCAAAGCTTGGCGCTTATGCGATAGATGCAGATAAGATTTATTATTCGCTTATCAGGCCAAAAAAAAGGTGTTATAAAAAAATAGTAAAGTATTTTGGAAAAGATATATTAACGAGCTCCGGCCGGATAGATAGAAAAAAACTCGGAAATATTGTTTTTAAGGATAGATCAAAACTTAAACTTCTGAATAGCATTACTCATCCTGATGTTATAAAAGAGATAAAAAGAATTGTAAAATCAACCCATTCGACAAGTGGTTCGACAGGCTCACCACCATCTGAGTCATCCCGAGCGAAGTCGAGGGGCTCAGGGTTGATACTGAGCGGTCATGAAAGGCGCAATTTGAACACAGTCGAAGTATCAAAAAAAGGAAAGGTTATTATCGAGGCGCCGCTTTTGATAGAATCAGGTTTTTATAAGGAAGCGGATAAAGTAATATTGGTAGCCAATAAGAAAGAAGAGCAGGTTAAAAGAATAAAAGAGGAGAGAGGATTATCTTCTAGGAAGATTCTGAAGAGAATAAGGATGCAGATGCCTTTAAAGAAAAAACTGGCATTCGCGGACTTCATTATAGATAATAGCGGTCCAAAGGCGCAAACATTATACCAGGTTAGAAACATCTGGCAAAAATTGAGAGGTGGATTATGGAAGTAAAAGAAAAATTGGATATTGAAAAATTGAAATCAATGAAGATATCAGAGCTCAATAAGCTTGCGCACGATATGAATATAAACGGCGTAAGCGGGTTAAGAAAACAGGATCTGATATTCAAGGTTCTCCAGGCTCAGACAGAAAAGGATGGGCTTATATTTGGAGAAGGGGTACTGGAGATATTGCCTGACGGATTTGGTTTTCTTCGTTCGCCGAACTATAACTACCTGCCGTGTCCTGACGATATTTATATTTCTCCTTCGCAGATCAGGAAATTTGAACTGAGGACAGGCGATACAGTTAGCGGGCAGATACGGCCTCCCAAAGAAGGCGAAAGATATTTCGCATTATTAAAGGTGGAGGCTGTTAATTTTGAAAGCCCTGAAGCAGCAAAGGACAAGGTGCTTTTCGATAACCTTACTCCAATATATCCTAACGTAAGGTATAAATTAGAAACGAAAACCATAGACACATCTATGCGCATAATAGATTTATTGACTCCCATAGGAAAAGGCCAGAGGGGGATGATAGTTGCGCCTCCTTATAGCGGCAAAACTATAATAATGCAAAAGATAGCTAATAGCATTGCAACCAATTTCCCAGATACCATTATTATGGTGTTATTGATAGATGAACGGCCCGAAGAAGTTACTGATATGCAGAGATCTGTAAAAGGCGAGGTTATCAGCTCTACCTTTGACGAGCCTGCTGAAAGGCATGTTCAAGTTGCAGAGATGGTACTTGAAAAAGCAAAGAGGCTGGTGGAACATAAAAAAGATGTAGTGGTGCTTTTGGACAGCATAACAAGGCTAGCCAGGGCATACAATACTGTAGTGCCACATTCAGGCAAAATACTCTCAGGAGGCGTGGATTCAAACGCGCTTCATAAGCCAAAGAGGTTTTTCGGCGCAGCAAGAAACATAGAAGAAGGCGGAAGCTTCACTATCATAGCAACAGCCCTTGTAGATACAGGCTCAAGGATGGATGAGGTTATTTTTGAAGAATTCAAAGGCACAGGCAACATGGAACTGCAGCTTGATAGGACTCTTTTCCAGAGAAGGGTTTATCCTGCAATAGATATTAAAAGGTCTAATACCAGAAAAGAAGAGCTCTTAGTAAACGAAAAAGAACTTCAGAGGATATGGCTTCTCAGGAAAGTCCTGAACGAATTAAATAGCGTAGAAGCTATGGAGTTATTGATAGAAAAAATCAGCAAAACCAAGACAAATGACGATTTTTTAGAGAGTATGAATAAGTGAGGACATAACTTATGGAGCCCTTGACGAATAAAAGGCGACGTAAGTTATATGTCCGAACTTATCCCGCCCTTTTAGCAATTTTTCTCAGCTTGCTATTCAAAAGGGCGGGATTTAATTCGCACAATCAAAGAAGTAACTCATAGGAGATTCACTTACGGCATCTGAAGATGCCGTAAGTGAAGTGCTCATCAAAGGGGGCTATACATGAAAGACAAGATTCATCCAGAGTACAAGGAAGCAACTATTACATGCGCATGCGGAGAGGTTATTCACACCCGCTCTACAAAACAGAACTTGCGTGTGGAGATATGCTCTAAATGCCACCCGTTTTTCACCGGCAAACAGAAATTCGTAGATTCTGCAGGCAGGGTGGAGAAGTTTTTGAAGAAGTATAAGAAACAGGAGTAAAAACACGTTTTTTAGCGTAGAGCGGATAGCGTTTAGCGTATAGTTTTTCTAACCGCTATACGCTCTACGCTATCCGCTAATTTATGTTTGAAAAATTAGATTCTTTATTAAGACGTTACGACGAACTGCATAGATTAATGGCAGACCATGATACTATGTCCGATATGGATAAATATCAGAAGCTTGCCAGAGAACTGTCGTCGCTCGAAAATGTTGTTAAAAAATACAATGAATACAAAAAGATTATCTCTGAGATAAGCGGCGCAAAGCATCTTTTGGAAAAAGAAGCCAATAGAGAAATTATCGAAATGGCTAAGAAAGAGGCCGAAGAGCTTGAGGGTAAAAAGAAACAGCTCGAGCTTGTATTGGAAGAAATGATACTTGAAGAAGACCCTGATTCAGATAAAGATGTTATTATGGAAATAAGGGCTGGCACAGGCGGCAGAGAGGCTTCATTATTCGCAGGGGATCTTTTCAGGATGTATTCCAAATATGCTGCAAAAAACAACTGGAAAGTAGAGATCATGGACGCGCATTCTGCTGAAGGAGGGGGATTTAAAGAAGTGATATTCGCTGTAAAAGGCCAGAGTGTTTATAAAAAACTTAAATACGAAAAAGGCACACACAGGGTTCAGAGGGTCCCTGCTACAGAGGCATCAGGCAGGATTCATACATCCGCTGTAACTGTTGCTGTCCTGGTTGAAGCAGAAGAAGTAGATGTGCAGATTAGCCCTCAAGATATTAGATTAGATGTATTCAGGTCATCCGGCGCAGGAGGCCAGGGCGTAAACAAGATAGAATCAGCTGTGCGTATTACGCATATACCTTCAGGCATGGTTGTTACATGCCAGGATGAAAGATCGCAGAATAAGAATAAAGAAAAAGCCATGAGGGTATTAAGGGCAAGGCTTTTGGAACACACCAGGAAAGAGCATGAAGAGAAAATAGCAAAGGACAGGCGCATTCAGGTAGGCACAGGAGACAGAAGCGAGAAAATCAGGACTTATAATTTTCCAGATCGCCGCGTTACGGATCACAGGATAGGGTTTACTATACACGACCTGCCCAATGTAATGGAAGGCGAAATGGATAAAATCTTAAATGCCCTCATTGAAGCAGAAAGAAAGCTGAAATTAAACCAAATCGCTAGTTGACACTTTTAACATTGTCAAAAGCAGGGAACAGGCATGCCTGTTCCCTACGGATGTATTTTCCTATGTTATTAAAAAATAATGTTTGCAAAAAAGATATTTTTTGTTTAATCGATAAGTATTCCCGCGTTATTTCCAGGGTAGAGGCGGAAATGCTCCTGGAATATTTATTTAATTGCGCTAGAATCGATTTATACATAAGGGATTTTAAAGTCGATAAGACAATAGAAAAATTATATGACTCTTTAGTCAGCCGTCGTATGAGCGGAGAACCTGTTCAATACATTACAGGCCGCGCAGAATTCATGGGGCTGGATTTTATTGTAACAAAAGATGTTTTAATCCCCCGTCCTGAAACAGAGATATTAGTTAGTGAAATTATTAATAGTTCTCGATTCCCCGCCAGAGAACCATTGGCGGGTCACTCGAACAATAATAAAGAGACGAAATTTAGCCATCTCCAATATTCTTCGAGCGGCCACGAGAGCATATCGCGAGAGCAGAGTCAAGAAGTTAAGATATTAGATCTTTGCACAGGTTGCGGCAATATTGCTGTAAGTTTGTCTAAATTAATGCCACAGGCTGAAATAGTTGCTACTGACATATCCGAGGCAGCGTTAAAAATAGCAGAGAAAAATGCGCTCAGGCATGATTTAAGCGATAGAATTAAGTTTTATAAAGGAAATCTTTTTAACGCTTTAATATTTGCTACGTTCGCCCGCCACAGAAACAATGGCGGGCTCAGTATCAACACTGATATAAAACAAGAAAGTGTTGTTAAAAATCCAAAATTTGATATAATAGTCTGTAACCCGCCTTATATAAAAGAGGGTGAACTTCCATATTTACAGAAGGAAGTTAAGGTTGAGCCTGAGATTGCTTTGAATGGCGGAAGAGATGGCCTGGATTTTTACAGGGTTATAGCAAAAGAGTCGCATAGATATTTGGAAAAAGGCGGCAGTATTTTATTGGAGATAGGTTTTGGCCAAAAAAAGGGCATAGAAAACATCTTCTCCTCATATAATATATTTGAGATATATAAGGTAATTAAGGATTTTTCAGGCATAGAAAGGGCAGTCTGTTTAAAGACGCTTACATGAATTCCTTAGCCAATTTACACTTCCAAAGTGTGATACGTTACGCTTCGGAAGTGTAAATTCAGAGGTGACTATACATTGGATAAATTTATTATAGAAGGCGGCGTGAGATTAAGAGGTGTTGTAGAGATAAGCGGAGCTAAAAACGCTGCGCTTCCGATACTCGCAGCCACGCTTCTCGCAGATGAAAAGAGCGTTATAAAAAATGTCCCGCCTTTACGGGATGTATACACAATACTCAGGATACTTAGGAATATGGGTGTCAGAGCTGATATGGAAGACGGTGTCTGCGTTGTTCATCCAAATGGATACAATAATTATGTTGCGCCATATAAGCTTGTCAGCACAATGAGGGCTTCTGTGTGCGTACTTGGCCCCTTGCTTGCAAAATTAAAGCACGCAGAAGTATCAATGCCTGGAGGATGCATAATAGGCCCTAGGCCGATCGATTTACATATAAAAGGCCTTAAAGCCCTTGGAGCTGACCTGAAAGTGGAGCATGGATATATAATTGCAGATGCAAAAAATCTTACAGGCGGACGGATTTATCTTGGAGGCAAATTCGGTTCGAGTGTCCTTGCGACAGCCAATGTCATGATGGCTGCGACTCTTGCAAGAGGAAAAACTGTTATTGAAAACGCTGCGTGCGAACCAGAGGTTTGCGACCTGGCAGATTTTCTTATTAAGATGGGCGCTAAAATAAAAGGCCAGAGGACGCCAATATTAGAAATAGAAGGCGTAAAATCTCTCCATGGAACGGAATATTCAATAATAAATGACAGGATAGAGGCAGGCACTTTTATGATAGCATCTGCGATTACAGGAGGAGATGTGTTAATAAAAGGCGCCAACATAGAATATCTGGGAGCCGTGATAGATAAATTAAAAGATGTGGGCGTGAAAATTACAAGCACGAAAGACGGGCTCCGAGTTGTAAAAACAGGTTTTATAAAACCTGTTGACGTTACTACTTTGCCTTATCCGGGTTTTCCTACTGATATGCAGGCCCAGATGATGGCTCTCATGTGCATGACTAAAGGCATAAGCGTGATAACAGAGAAGATATATCCGGAAAGATTTATGCATATAAGCGAACTCGCAAGAATGGGCGCGCATATCATACTGGAAGGCTCTAGCGCAATAGTCAAAGGCGTTCCGAAGCTGAGCGCAGCTCCTGTAATGGCTTCTGATTTAAGGGCAAGCGCAGGCCTGGTTCTGGCAGCGCTTGTTGCAAAAGGCAAAACAGAGATATCCAGGATATACCACCTTGACAGGGGGTATCATAACATAGAGGAGAAATTAGAAAAATTAGGCGTTAAAATAAAGAGGGAAAAAGAAGACTAAGTGAGGCCATGACTTACGGAGCACAAAGTGCGACGTAAGTCATTTGGCCGAACTTATCCCGCCCTTTTAGCAATTTTTCTCAGCTTGCTATTCAAAAGGGCGGGATTTAATTCGCACAATCAAAGAAGTAACTCATAGAAGATTCACTTACGGCATCTAAAGATGCCGTAAGTGAAGTGCTCATTAAAGGAGGATAAATGGCAGTAAGAATTAGATTAAAAAGATTAGGAACAAAAAAGAAACCTCATCAAAGGATTGTAGTATGCGACATAAGGCGCGCAAGAGATGGAAAAACGATAGAGGAGCTAGGCTATTATGACCCATCCAGGAAACCGGCCTTTATAAGCATAGATAAGGAACGGGCCAAGTTTTGGTTGTCAAAAGGCGCTACCCCTACGGAGATAATAAAGAGCCTTTTTAAGAAACAGGGAGTAATATAGAGGTTAGCGTATAGCGTTTAGCGTAGAGCGTATAGTCTTTCTATCCGCTATCCGCTATCCGCTATCCGCTATATGTTATGAGAATAGATGTCCTGACAATATTCCCGAACATGTTTGACGCAGTGCTGGGAGAGTCTATTGTAAAGAGGGCTAAAGAAAAAAGAGTTGTTGAAATAAATATAATAGACTTGAGGCTCTTCTCAAAAGACAAACACAAGAAAGTGGACGATAAGCCTTTTGGCGGCGGGCCTGGCATGGTAATGAATGCCGAGCCATTTTTTGAAGCGGTTAACTATATACGAAAGAAGACAAAAGACCGCAGGCTGAAGACAAGGACAATACTCCTGACTCCCAAGGGCAAAAAATTCGATCAGGCCCTTGCGCTAAAGTTATCAAAATATGAGCACATGGCGCTATTGTGCGGCCATTATGAAGGCATAGATGAGAGGGTTGCAGAAGGCCTTGCAGACGATGAAATATCAATAGGGGACTTTATTTTGACTGGCGGAGAATTGCCTGCCATGGTAATAATTGATAGCGTTGTAAGATTGTTGCCTGGCGCCCTGGGGGATGAAAATTCTTCCAAAGACGAGTCGTTTGTTGTAGGGGCGGTCAGTGACCGCCCCCTACTGGAATATCCGCATTATACAAGGCCGGCTGATTACAATGGCATGAAAGTTCCGGATGTGCTTTTGTCCGGAGATCATGAGAAAATAAAGGAATGGAGAAAGAAAGAAGCGCTGAAAGTAACAAAAAAGAAAAGGCCGGATTTGTTAGTGAAGACATCACTTACGGAAACCAAAGGTTTCCGTAAGTGATTTGTCCGAACTAACCCCGCCCTTTTAGCAATTTTTCTCAGCTTGTTATTCAAAAGGCCGGGGTCAAATTCGCACAATCAAATAAATTATTCATGTAAGATTCAGTTACGACAGCCTGTAGCTGTCGTAACTGAAGTGCTCATTTAAGGAGGAATAATGGATATCATAAGAGAATTAGAAAAAGATTTTATGAAAAAAGAAATCACTGATTTTAAGGTTGGAGATACTGTCAAAGTGGCAGTCAAGATAAAAGAAGGCGATAAAACTAGATCCCAGTCCTTTGAAGGCATTGTTATTGCCAGAAAAGGGCCTGGGATAAAAGAGACCTTTACGGTCAGGCATATATCTTTCGGGGAAGGAGTAGAGAGGGTGTTCCAGGTGCATTCTCCGCAGATAGACTCAGTAAAGGTTATTAAAAAAGGTAAAGTTAAAAGAGCAAGGTTATATTATCTGAGGAAAAGAATTGGCAAGCACACGACAGTCGAAGAAGAAAGAGGAGTCGCTAAAAACCAGGCAGATGTTGTCTTGGGAAAAGAAGGCGTTTCTTAAAGGCGCTTCTATAATAGTAGGCCTTGACGAAGCTGGCAGAGGCCCTCTCGCAGGCCCTGTGGTGGCAGGCGCTGTTATTCTAGGGCTTTCTTCATCGAAGAGATTCAGGATCCAGAGGTACAAAGAGAGAATAGATGATTCCAAAAAACTCCGGCCGCTAGAAAGAGAAAGGGCATTCAAAGAGATATCATCCAGGGCTGTTTTTGGGATAGGCATAAAAGATCATAAATACATAGATAGAGTTAATATACACATGGCAACGCTTGCAGCAATGAAGCAGGCAGTTAAAAAATTGATATCCAAATTCTGCCGCCTGGCTAATAAAAAAGAAATAGACATCCAAAAAGATATCTGCGTTCTTGTAGATGGCGTATTCGGCGGGTTTCTCCCATATAAAACAATTCCAATTATAAAAGGCGATTCCAAGAGCTTTTCCATAGCAGCTGCGTCAATAATGGCAAAGGTAACGCGCGACGCGATTATGAACCAATATGATAAAAAATATCCTCTTTATGGTTTTTCAAAACACAAAGGATACGGCACAGAATTTCACTTAAAGGCCATTAAGCGATATGGCCCATGCTCGATACATAGAAAAAGCTTTGCGCCCCTAAAAAATGACATTTGCAAGAATTGATTCAGGTAAAAGAGGCGAAAATACAGCTGTTTCTTATCTGAAGAAGCAGGGTTACAAAATAATAGAAAGAAATTATAAGACAAAGCTTGGCGAAATAGATATAATAGCGGATTATAAGGGTTGCATCTGTTTCGTAGAGGTCAGGGCTAGAAATAATCAAGCATTCGGTTTGCCTGAAGAGACGATATTAAAAAAGAAACAGCTACAGGTTTCAAAGGCAGCTTTGGCGTATATTAAGCGATATAAATTAGAAGATAAGTCTTGCAGATTTGATGTTGTCAGTATCAAGGGCGTTGATAGCCCTGATCCAGAGATAAAGTTAATCAAAAATGCATTTGATTTAGATTCAAGATATAAATATTAACAACAACTTGACATTTCAACATTGTTGAAATGTCAAGTTGTTTGGATTTTAAGGAGGTGCCTTTGAAAAATGTTCCAAGTGATCTTGAAATAGCCCAGGCTGCAAAACTTAAACCTATTATTGAGATTGCAAAAAATATAGGTATAAAAGAAGATGAGCTGGAATTATACGGAAGATATAAAGCCAAGATATCCCTTTCTATACTTAGCCGCCTTAAAGATAAACCCTTTGGAAAATATATAGATGTAACAGCTATTACGCCAACGCCTTTAGGGGAAGGCAAGACAGTTACCACTATTGGTTTGAGCCTGGGGCTATCCAGGCTCAAAAAAAAGGTAATTACCACATTGCGCCAGCCCTCAATGGGGCCTGTATTCGGAATAAAAGGCGGAGCTGCTGGAGGAGGTTATTCTCAGGTCCTGCCAATGGAAGATATTAATCTTCATTTTACAGGCGACGTACACGCTGTAGGCGCGGCAAATAATCTCCTGGCGGCATTTATTGATAATAGTATTGTCAAAGGCAATAAGCTGAATATAAATCCCGATACTATTATTACGCGCCGGGTAGTGGATATAAGCGACAGGGCCTTGCGGCAGATAAAGACCGGGCTGGGCGGAGAGGAAAACGGAATCCCTAGGGATACGGGTTTTGATATAACAGTTGCAAGCGAAGTGATGGCGATACTTGCGCTTTCAAAAGATCTTTTTGATTTAAGGAGCCGCTTAGGAAAAATAATAACAGCCTTTACTTACGATGGCTTGCCGGTTACAGCGGAGAACCTGAAATGCGCAGGCGCTATGGCAGTCCTTTTAAAAGATGCCATCAAGCCTAATCTTGTTCAGACTACAGAAAACACCCCATGCATCATGCACGCAGGGCCTTTTGCGAACATTGCGCATGGCAACAATTCAATACTGGCTGATATGATAGCGTTAAAACTATCAGATTATGTGGTGACCGAAAGCGGTTTTGGCGCAGACTGCGGGCTAGAAAAATTTATGGATATAAAATGCCGTATACCATGCCTTAAGCCGCCTGATGCTGTGGTGATAGTAGTTAGTGTCCGGGCCCTTAAAATGCACGGAGGGGCATTTAAGGCGGCGCCTGGCAAAAAAATAGATAAAGCAGCTTTAAATAGAGAAGATGTAGAAGCTGTTAAGAGAGGCGCCAGTAACCTTGAAAAACATATTGAGAATATAAAATTATTCGGGGTACCAGTAGTAGTCGCGATAAATAGATTTTTATATGATACGGATAGGGAAATTGCTGTAATAAAAGAGATAGCTGTGCACGGAGGGGCCGAGGATGCTGTTTTGAGCGAGGTATGGGAAAAAGGCGGAGAAGGCGGCGTAGATTTAGCTAAAGCTGTAATAAAGATGTGCGAGAAAAAATCAAACTTCAAGTATCTATACCCTCTGGATATACCTATTAAAGAAAAGATAGAGCTGATAGCAAAAAATATCTATGGCGCAAAAGACGTAAATTATGCACCGGAAGCTGAAAGAAAGATAGATTGTTACACAAAATTAGGCTATGATAAATTACCGATATGTATGGCAAAAACTCATTTATCGCTTTCACATGACCCTGAGCTTAAGGCGAGGCCCAGGGATTTCACTTTGCCTATAAGAGATGTTAGGATTTCAGCAGGCGCAGGATTTTTATACCCATTATGCGGAGAGATGCGCACAATGCCAGGCTTGCCGTCCGTGCCTGCAGGCACTAAGGTGGATATTGATAAGGAAGGGGAAGTGGTAGGGCTGTTTTGACTGTTCTCGACTCGTTTCACTCGCTCGAACAATATTAATCTTCGAGCGAGGCCGAAGGCCGAGTCGAGAAGTTATAAAAATGTACATAAACGAATCTATCAACAAATATATTAATGATTTAGCTGCAAAACAGCCTGCGCCAGGCGGCGGAAGCGCAGCCAGCTTGACCGGGTCATTAGGCATAGCGCTATTAGAAATGGTATGTAATTTTACTATTGGAAATAAAAAATATAAAGATATAGAAGAAGTTACTCTATCTCATTTAGCCGCTCTTAAAAAAATAAGAGAAGAATTTATGGCATTAATAGA
>MNVP01000082.1 GCA_001871815.1 Candidatus Omnitrophica bacterium CG1_02_40_15 | reverse complement strand
TCTCAGTTATTGTTTACAGGGTCTTATCGCAGAATAGGTCTTATATAGTAAATTACTCCGGCTGCCCTCATAACCGCCTAGCGGAAGCTGTAAATTAGCTTTGCGCTCTCAAGGAGAATAGGGGGCCGGGGATCGAAAACTGTATGTTGTGTGCTTATAGATAAGGGCACGAATGGGAGGATGATCACGATTCATTCCCTATTAAAGCAAAAGAGGCAGTATTTATATAAAACGAAGTAACGTGAAATAACAGTTGTGTTACATTATCATGGGAGGCGGATATGTCTATCAGAAAAGGCAGGATGTATGACAGTTATACATCTTCAGACCACGAGAGAAAGAATTTTGCGATACTTGAACTCATACGCAGAAATGGCCCTATTGCAAGAGCTGATATCTCAAAGGTTACAGATCTGAACATAGTGACTGTTTCTAATTATATAAATAGTTATATTGATAAGGGGCTGGTTTCAGAAGGGGGCATGGAGGTTTCTACGGGAGGCAGGAAACCTACGGTTGTTAAATTAAATGATGATAGCATGTATGCAATAGGGATTGATTTAGGCCACTTGGACGCCTTTGGCGCAACTATGATAGGCCTTGTGACTGATCTTGCAGGAAGGATTATAACCAAGGTGAAAAAGGCCAGAATAAAAGATAATATGGATAAGATTATAGAAGCTTCGCTTGAACTAATAGATGAGTTGTTAAAGAAAAAAGGCGTGGACAAAAATAAAATAAAAGGCGTTGGTATAGGAGTAAGCGGAGTTATAGATGAACATCTCGGCACAGTGAGGGACTCCGCGAAGAATGGGATAAGGGCTAGTTATATATCCATAAAAGGGATGATTGAGCAAAGATTTGGGCTCCCTTCCTTTATAGGTAACGACGCAACTTTTGCCGCGTTCGGAGAAAAGATGCATGCCCTTCCTATAGATATACAGGATGTGATTTACATGTATTCCGATGTAGGGAGCGGCATTATTATAAAAGGCGCCATGTATTGCGGAGCATCAGGCAGCGCGGGAGAGATAAGGATTAATTATCCGCGCAACGAAGAATATCTGCAGGTTTCAAAGAATATTTCTTTGCTTCTTCCTGCAGGGCTTGATCTAGGGTTAGTGAGCCAGGTCAAGAAACTTATAAAAGAAGACGATGTTAAGACAAGGATACTTGAATTCTGCGATAATAAACTGGATAATCTTACAGTGGATCATATCATAGAAGCTGCAAAGGCAGGAGATACTCTTGCAATAGAACTCCTGGAAGATGGAGCCGTGAATCTCGGGATAAGGATTGCGTATCTTGTAAATTTATTTAACCCTGAGATAGTGGTTATTGGAGGAGGGATTGAAAAGGCTGGTAGTTTACTTTTAGAGCCCTTAAGAAGGACTGTTAGAAAATGGGCATTTGAAGAGCCTGCAAATGTTGTTAAAATAATACCTGCAAAACTTGGAGAAGATTCTGTGGCGTTAGGCGCAGCAAGTGTTGTGATACGAGATATATTCGTGCAAGCATAAATTCGCACATTGACTTACGTTCACTCATTGCATTCGTTCCGTAAGTCAAGTGCTCATTAACCGTATCAACCGTATCATTCTTGACAAAATAATAATAATATGATATACTTCTCAAAAATAGGAGAAGGGATGCGTATAAAGCGTATCATATTATTATATTTCTTTGTATTCATTGTAGTTACAGTAATAAATCCTACCGTATCATCTACATATAGCCAATCACAAGAAGAGATAACACAATATATAATAGATGTATCTAAAGATATCTATAGGTCTATTCCAAAACCAGATCCTTCTATTTTATATAGCTCAAAAGGCGAGGTAAGACTAAAACTCTTTCTTTCGCCTTGGGGAGAACTTAAGGATGTGTATATTTCTGAGTCTTCTGACAATAGAGAATTGGATAATTTATGTTTGAACACAGTTTGGATGTATAAAAGATACCAGCCATTTCCAGAGGCTTTAGGGAGTGAAGATTTATGGATAGATGTGCCGATCATATTTGATATTGATAGTTCTCGGATTCACTCGAACAACATGTCCCGAGCGAAGTCGAGGGATATTCTTCGAGCGAGTCCCTCGACTTCGCTCGGGATAAACTCCGCGAGTAGAGAAGTAACAAATTTAGGCATCAATGACGCAGTGGATATAGCATTAGAAAATCATATGGCTGCAAAAATAGCCCAGGAAGAAATAGAATTAGCTAAACTCAAGATACGGGAAGCCAGGCGCGGCCTTTATCCAGCAGCAACCTTGAATTATTTAGAGACTACAGGAAAGACTGCCGGCACGACTCAGGATTTTACAGATAAGGAATACAAGCTTAAGTTTGAGTATCCATTGTATTATGGGTGGAGGCTTAAATATGCAGTTGAACAGGCGATGAGTAATCTTAAAGCGTCTACGTCAAATTATGATAAGACATTGCAGGATTTAAGAGCTGAGGTAGAATCAGCATTTTATGCATATATGGCCAGTAAGATGGATGTAAAATTACACAAAGCGCTTTTAGAAGAAACAAGCAATGTATTTACTGGAGCTAAGAAAAGGCTTGAGCTCGGCTTAATTACCAGGGCAGAATTTTTACAGTTAGAATCTCAAATGCAGCAGATAAATTACCAGGTTATATCGAGCGAGAACACACTGGCTATGGCAAAACTTACTTTGGCGCAGGCAGTTAATGCCAAGGGAGGAGAAAAGGCGATAGAGATAATAGACAAAGAGCCGGGAAAAGACCTGGAGCCAATCGTGGTAAATGTGACTCTAGAAGAATGTACGGATTTAGCCTTTAGATCCAGGCCAGACCTTAAGGCAAAAGGGTATATGCTGGAATTTAATGACTATGAGCGCAAGATTACAGAGAGCAAGAATCAGCTTAGGGTGGACCTGACTGGCACATATGGCAAGTCCGGAGGCGCATATCAAACCGAACACTTGGATATGGGCAATGATTGGTATTTGGGGTTAAAGGTAACAAAACCTTTAGGCGGGAATACTCTATCTACTACATTTACGAAAGATAAGACAAGCCAGAAACATGGCCAAACAACAAGGACAGAATCTGTCAGTAAATCTATAGAATACGGGCTATTGGACGGGCTTCAGCATTTTTCTGAAGAAAAATCCGCGGAGATAGGGTATAAAAAAGCAAAGGATGAGCTGGAGCAGGCAAAAGACAGTATTGTTAGAGAAGTCAAGGAATCATATTTAAATTATAAAAAAGGTTTAATCCAGATAATGACAAATCTTAATAAGATTAAATATAGAGAAGAGGAATTTAAGATTATCAAAGCCCGCGCAGAATTAAATGATGTATCGCTTTCAGAATTAATCCAGGCCTATATGAGCCTTACGGATGAAAAGGCTTATTATGTAGAAGCGCTTGGAAGCTTATATCAATCTCTGGCAAAGTTGAATAAAGCTACGGGATATGCGCTATTTCTGGATGACGAGAGTTTTAAATTAGCTAATACAAAGTAGTTCTCGACTTTGCTCGCATTAATAGTGCTAATGATCGCTCGAACAGTATTGGCATCAATATTCTTCGAGTGGTCACGAAAACCTAATATGCGAGCGGAGTCGAGAAGATAGAGGGAGAAAATGAAAAAGAACACAAAGGCATTGATTATAGGCTTTATAGCATTATGGGTTGTTATTTTTAGTTTGATGTGGCTGAAGACATTGACTAAAAAAGGGCAGATTAAAGGCCTTGCTTCTTTAAAACAAGCTGTAGGAGCAATGTTTTCTAAAGGTAAAACTAAAGGCGCAAAGCCTGAAGAAATAGCCGGCGCAGAGGAACAGAAAGAAGCGGTTCCTGTGAGGTGCTATAAAGTTGCGCCCATGGATTTTAAAGACGATCTTCCTGCTATGGGCACTGTAAAAGGCGTATTAGAAATACCTCTTAAATTTGAGGTTAATGGCGTGATAGATTCTATCAATTTCAGGGAAGGCGATGTGATAAATGAAGGCGAGATAATAGCGTCTCTTAATAAAAAAGACGCGCAATTAAAAATAGACTATGCAAAAAGTAAACTGGAATCCGCAAAGGCGCAGGCCCTTGCTGCAAAAAAGAAATACGAGATGTATAAAAATCTTTACGATGTAGGAGGTATTATAAAAGCGAAATTAGAGGAAGTAGAGCTTGAGGCAAAGAGCGCGGGCGAACAAGCCAAGTCGCTGGAGGTTGAACTTAAATCTGCGGAATCAGAGTTTAGGAAGACAGATCTGTGCGCGTCTCGCGAAGGAGTTCTTGGCGCAAGAGAAGCTGAGATAGGAGAATTTGTTACGCCGAATAATAAAATAGCGACTATTTATGATGTAAGCGAGGTATTTGTGGAACTTGGCATAGTGGAAAAGGACATTGATAAAATTACGCTTGGGCAGAATGTTGCAGTGACAGTAGACGCTCATTCCGGAGCTGTATTTAATGGCAAAATAGATTATATCTATCCTGTTATAGAAGGAAAATCCAGAACGCTGACTGCCAAGATAAAGCTTCCTAATCCGGACGCTCAGCTTTTACCTGGGATGTTCGCAAGGGCCATGATAACAGTTGCTGAATTCAGCAATGCCATAGTTATTCCAAGCCTCAGCCTGAATAAAAAAGACGAAGGGTACACTGTATCTGTGGTTAGTGAGCAAAATAAAGCGCTGATCAAGCCGGTCAAGGTAGAATATGTTACTACTGATTATTCTGTTATAGGCGAAGGCCTTAGCGAAGGCGACTTGGTAGTAACAGATGCGCCGCAGGAATTAAAAGAAGAAATGCCGGTTCAAGTTATAGAAGTCCAGGAAAATACCCCGACTCAATGAAACTGCCTGACCTTTCAATAAATAAGCCTGTAACTGTAACAATGATTTTCTTAGGGGTTGTGCTGATGGGTTTGATTTCCATGGGAAGGCTTCCCCAAGAATTGTTTCCAGCTATTTCCTATCCTCAGCTTACCATTGTAACAACATATGAAAACGCCGCGCCAGAAGAAGTAGAAACCCTTATAACCAAGATTATAGAAGAAGCAGTGGGCACTGTTGGTAATCTTAAACGGATCAGTTCTGCTTCAAAGGAAGGCATTTCCCTTGTAACAACAGAATTCAACTGGGGAACTAATATGGATTTTGCTTCGTTAGGGGTTAGGGAAAAAATAGATCTTGTTAAGGAAAGGCTGCCGCTTGGTTCATCAGACCCTATAGTAATGAAATTTAACCCTTTTGAACTCCCTGTAATGACTCTGAGCGTTACAGGCGAAAAAGCGCCTTCGGAACTTTTAAAACTTACCAAAAAATTTATAAAGGATGAACTTGAAAAAGTGCCCGGGGTTGCGTCATGCAATATAACAGGCGGCATAGAAAGAGAAATAGTTGTATTGGTTGATCAGGCAAGGCTCAGGGCTCAAGGCGTAGGAATAAATAAGATAGTGGATATGCTTAGGTCTTCAAACCTTAATTACCCGGCAGGCACTATAGAAGAGCATTTCTACGAGTATTTGATACGCACCATAGGAGAATTTGAAATAGTTTCTCAAATAAAAGATACGGTTGTGGGGATTGACGAGCCTGAAAACGAGAGGTTTGTTTCAGAAGCTCTGGATGGCAGGAAGAAAAAAGAAGGGGATTCAAGGCTTATATACCTGAAGGATATCGCAGATGTAAAAGATACCTTTAGAGAGCGCACCTCTATTTCCAGGTTTAATAGCAAGGAAAACATATCAGTATCTATTTTAAAACAGGCAGGCTCTAATACATTGCAGGCGGCTGATAATATAAAGAAGCGGCTTGACAGCATAAAAAAGGACCTGCCTGAAGGAATAAATGTAAATATAGTATATGATCAGTCTATCTTTATTAAAAAATCAATCAGGGATGTTGGCGATGCTGCATGGCAGGGCGGACTTTTAGCATTCTTAGTTTTATGGTTATTTTTAAAGAAGATAAAACCATCTCTGATAGTCGCCATGTCTATCCCTATCTCGATAATGATTACATTTACTCTTATGTATTTTAGCGGCATCTCGCTTAATATGCTTTCGCTTGGCGGGCTTGCCCTTGGGATAGGCATGCTTGTAGATGCCGGCATAGTAGTTATTGAAAATATATCAAATCATATTCAGGCAGGGAAAGAATTAAAGGAAGCTGCGAGGGTTGGCGCAAATGAGGTTGAAGGCCCCATATGGGGCTCTGTAATGACAACCATAGTTGTATTCCTGCCAATGATATTTGTTACAGGTATTGCAGGCCAGTTATTTAAAGAGGTTGCCATAACTGTTACGTATTCACTTATGGCTTCTCTGTATGTATCTTTAGCCTTAATTCCTCTGTTTGTAACTATTGGCAGGAAGAAAAAAGCTGTTTCTAATAAAGAAGCGCCTATGGGCATAGGTTCAGAATTTAAATTGGTTAAATGGATGGGGACTATATATGGCAAATCTTTGCCAGTTGCGCTGAAAAACAAAAAACTGATAATATTCGGAGCTCTTGTCTTATTCTTATTCAGCATGGTTATATTCAAGTTCCTTAATAAAGAGTTTATGCCTAAGATAGATCAGCGCGAGTTTGTCATGAAAGTGAACCTTATGACAGGCACAAGGTTAGAGATAACAGATTCTGCTGTTAAAAAGATAGAAAAAAAGCTTTTAAATAATAAGGATGTGGATAGCGTGGCAGTTACTATCGGCTCTAGCAAAGAAAGAAGCATGGGGGACATAATCGAGACCCTTGGCCCGCACCAGGCCAATATTATTGTAAATCTTAAAAAAGGCAGAGAAAAAACTAAGCTCAGCACCTCTCAAATAATACAGAATTTAAAAAAAGAACTGGATAAGGAGAACCTCGAAGGCGCAGAAATAGAATATATTTTACAAGAGAGTATTTTTAAGAGCGCATTGATGGGCAGCGCCCCTATAGTTATTGAGATAAAAGGCCAGGACCTGAATTTTATAAAAAAACTTTATGAAGAGCTTTATTCCGGGCTTGCCAAAATACCAGGCGCATATGGCATAAGGACAAGCCTTGCGCCTCCTGCTCCGGAAACAAAAGTAAATATTATTAAGGATAAAGCCGCATTATACAATCTTTCAGTAGGAGCTATATCTCAAACAGCCCATATTTCTATTAAAGGGATTACTGCTACAAGGTTTAAGGAGCAGGGAAAAGAGATTGATGTAAAGGTAAGGTTGAGGGAAGAGGACAGGAAAAGGCTTTCAAGCATAAGAGGCGTCTTAGTGCACTCGCCGTTAGGAATAGATGTTCCGCTCTCAGAGGTTGCTTATATCTCGCATGGAATCGGGCCAAGCGAGATAAAAAGGCTTGATCAACAGAGAGTGATATTAATGACAGCAAATGTTACTGCCAGGCCGCTTGATAAGGTGATAGGAGATGTTAATAAGGCAATAGATATTGTAATGGCAAAACATGCTGATGTTAAAAAATTAGCAGCCAGGCAGGTTGAAAAGGATTTTACAATAGAACTGGCAGGCGAGAGCCAGGAGATGAAGGAATCGTTTTTAAGTTTGATGTTTGCGCTTATCCTCTCAGTATTACTGGTGTATATGATTATGGCGAGCGAATTTGAATCATTCTGGCAGCCGTTTATTATCATGTTTACTCTGCCTTTATCTCTGATAGGAGTTTCCTTGGTGTTATTCCTGACGCATACGCCTATCAGCGTTGTAGTTATATTAGGCGTAATTACGCTGGGCGGCGTTGTTGTGGACAATGGGATTGTTTTGATAGATAAAATAAATGTCTTAAAGAGCGAAGGCAAGGACCTTATTACAGCAGTGAGCCAGGCAGGATCGAATAGGCTCAGGCCTATAATGATGACGTCATTTACTACAGTTTTAGGGCTTCTTCCATTAGCGCTTGGCCTTGGAGAAGGTTCTGAACTACAGGCTCCTATGGCAATAACTGTAATGGGAGGCTTGACTGTCTGCACCTTTCTGACACTTTTTGTAATACCAGCGCTTTATGTTACAGCCGCAGGGTGGTTAGAAAAAAGAAAACCGCAGGTTGCGCCTGTTGCTGTAGGGGACAGGCATGCCTGTCCCCTACCTGATGAGCCAAAACCTGCCACGGAGATAATCGTAATGCCTTCAAAGGCCTTGGCAGAACCATATGTATGGAAGGGTTTAAAACCCTCCCCTACAAAAGGGCAAAAAGTCCAGCAGCTTACCAAAAGACAGACCCAATTATTGGAGCATATTAAAAAGGCAGGAAAGATCACAAGAAAAGAATACGCTGATTTATTTAACATATCGATACCTACTGCTGCGCGGGATTTAAGATTTCTCATAGATAAGGGATTTTTAAAAGCAGAAGGCCCTCTTGGGCCCGGAAGATGGTATGAACTTAAGAGCGAGAAAGATAAAAATGTTTAGCGTATAGCGTAGAGCGTATAGCGGATAAGAATCTGACTATACGCTATCCGCTATCCGCTATCCGCTAAATTTATGTCCTTTCCAAGTTATTCAGTCAATAAGCCTGTAAGCATAACAATGTTTTATATAGGCATTGTTATTGTAGGAGCGGTTTCGCTTATGAGGCTGCCTGTTGAATTAAAGCCGAATATCTCCTACGGAGATCTCAGTATAATCATAGCAGTTAGAGGAGGTATGCCTCCGCAGGAAGTCGAAAGCATGGTTACGAAACCGATAGAAGAAGCTGTTTCTACGGTTACTCATCTTGAAAATATCTATTCCAAATCAACAGCAGGAGAAGCCAGGATATGGCTTGAGTTTGAACCGGGCATTAATATGGATTTTGCCGCGCTGGAGACAAGAGAAAAATTTTCCAAGATAAAAGACAAGCTTCCCAAAGAAATTGAAAAACCAATATTAGCCCAATACAAAGAATCTGATCTTCCTATAATGGTATTAGCGATTACAAGCAAATTTCATACAGTAGAAACATTGAGAAGGGTTGTTGACGAGCAGATTAAGGAAAGGATTTTAAGGGTAGAGGGCGTGGCAAATGTGGATGTGTATGGGGGAAGGGAAAGAAAGATTCTTGTAGAGATAGACCAGGCAAGGCTTCAGGCCCATCACGTGCCTATAGATAATGTAGTGAGCTCATTAGGAGCGAATAATTTCAGCCTGCTTTTAGGAGACTTGCCAAGAGCGAGAAATAGATATCTCATAAGAGCTGTTGGAATTTTTAAGAGCACAAAAGACATAGAAAATATAGGCGTGAGCGTTACTCCGCAAGGAAGCGTTATAAAACTTAAAGATGTCGCAATCGTAAAAGATTCTTACGCGGACCCTTCAAATTACGCAAGGACAGATATAGAACCTGTAGTTTCAATATACATCCAGAAGGAATCCACAGCCAATACAATAAAAGTAGTTGGCGGCATAAAAAAAGAGCTCAAGCAGATTAAAAATATAATAG
Source organism: Candidatus Omnitrophica bacterium CG1_02_40_15 (assembly GCA_001871815.1). Lineage (GTDB taxonomy): Bacteria > Omnitrophota > Gorgyraeia > Gorgyraeales > Gorgyraeaceae > UBA10183. Next base: position 7,109 of record MNVP01000082.1, on the reverse strand, counting down.
ATAAGAATATCTACATAAAAGCCACTCTTAATCAGGCAGATGTTATTAATGATGCAATAGATGCGGTAAAGAGTTCTCTTATAAGCGGAGCGTTTCTTTCAATATTGATACTTTTGGTAACGCTGAGAGATTTAAGGCCGACATTTATAATAAGCGTTACTATCCCAATCTCAGTCATGTTCACGTTTATTCTTATGTATTTTCAGAAGCTTTCTTTGAACGTCATGACCCTGAGCGGCCTTGCTCTTGGTATAGGCATGCTTGTAGATAACTCAATAGTTGTGCTTGATAATGTAGATAAGAAGAGATCTATGCTTTTACCTTTAGCTGGTTGGAGGGATAGGGACAAATCTGCGGTTATAGAAGGCGCTTCAGAAATGGGCCTGGCAATAGCTACGTCTACCATTACTACTGTCATAGTGTTCCTCCCGTTCGCATTTGTAAATAAAGAAACAAGGATGCTCTGGAGCGGGTTAGCCTTTACTGTTACTTATTCCCTGCTAACGAGTCTATTCGTAGCTATGACATTGGTGCCTACTTTATTAAGTCAGATGGCGCGTAAGCCATTAGAAAAAATAAAACAAAAGACGTTAAAAAAAAGCACGTCTTCTAAAATAAAGCTCATATATCGAAAAGGCCTGGTTTTAGCTATCAGGTTTAGGTATTTATTGATTGCCGCGGCATTTTTGATGTTAGGGATTGCGTTATTTTTCGGGATGAAACTGGAAAAAGAATTTATGGTAGACGCGGAAGAAGGCCGTTTTACAATCTTTGTTGAGCTGGAACCAGGCGCTAAATTAGATGTCACCGATAAAATGGCAAAGGAATTAGAAGAGAAGCTTGGGCATATAAAAGAGATAAAGACGTTTACATCCAGGGTTGAGCCGGGATCCTCAAAGATTTATATTAAATTAAAACCCATAAGAGACAGAGCCCGCACTACTAAAGAGGTAATGGATGCGATACGCTTGGAAGGAGACAAGGTTGCGAAGCATTATAAAGGAGGTTTTATATATTTCTCGGAGCTGGAAGAAAGCGGGTTAAAGGAACTAACCATAGACCTTTATGGATATGATTACAAGATATTGAAAGAAACAGCTATTTCAATAGCTACAAGGCTTGGCAGTATAGACGGGCTTCAGGATATAAGGATGTCCAGGATAAGCGGCAGGCCTGAATGGCTTGTTAAAATAGATAAACCCAATGCAAGCTCATTTGGATTTACAACCCAGGAAGTGGCAGAGACGCTGCATGGAGAGATACGAGGCTTGAGGGCCACGCTTTTTCATACTGAAGCAAAGGAGGTAGAGACTATTACAAGGCTGCAGAAAAGATATAGAGAAAGATTAGATGATGTGAGAAGACTTACGCTATACGCTTCTGAAGGGGAGCCTATACTTCTAGAGCAGGTTGCGGATTTTGTTCCTGATATAGGCATGAGCGAGATTACAAGAAAGAATAAAGCAAGGATTGTGCAGATAACAGCTATGGTTTCAAAAGGGTCTTTACAGAAGGCAGTGGAAAAGGTAAAGGCAAGCTTAGGCGATATGGAATTCCCCAAGGATTATTACTGGAGGGTAGGCGGAGACTATGAAAGAAATATTAAGAATGAAAAAGAATTATCCGCGTTCCCTTTTTCTCTAAAGCCTCCATATGTCCAAATGCCAGGGGTTTTGTGGATAACGCTGTTATTGGTTTTTATGGTGTTGGCATCTTTATTTGAATCATTTGCCCAGCCTTTTGTAATACTTCTTTCAGTTCCTCTTGCAATAGTTGGAGTAGTTGCAGCGCTTTTTATTTCTCATAAGCCTATATCAAGAGGCGTTATTATAGGAGCTATTATGCTGGCAGGCATTGTTGTAAATAACGCTATCATATTGGTTGATAGGATAAATTTTATCAGGACAAGGAAGGATGGCAGCCGCACTGATAAATACCGGGATATATTGCGCGCATCTATTATGGCCGGCGAAGACAGATTCAGGCCGATATTTATGACTACATCTACAACAATACTCGGGCTTGTGCCAATGGCGTTTGACAGAAGCGAATCAGCAAATCTCTGGTCTCCTCTTGCAATAACTGTTATAGGCGGGCTCGCATCATCTACAATAATGACGTTATTTTTGGTTCCGAGCGTCTATATGATATTCGAAGATTTAAATAACATGTCCCTTGCGCCAAAACAATTATTAATATTTATTCAAAGAAAGATGTATGGTATAATAAATGAGGTCAAAACTTACAGAGGTCGAAAACCGATGTAAGTTTTATGACTGAACTTATCCCGCCCTTTTAGCAATTTTTTTCAGCTTGCTATTCAAAAGGGCGGGATTAATTCGCCCCTGCCGTTTTGTTTCGTTTTGCTTTCGCAAAGCGAAACAAAACGAAACAGCAGGGGCTCATTAAAACCTTGGAGGCAGGCCAATGGATAGGACACTGCGTTCTATACTATGGGTATTAGTAGCGTTGGTAGTGTTAAGCAGTTTCAGCACAGCTTGGTTTTTTCTTTCAAAGGAAAAACTTTATAATGAATATACGAATCTGGAAGAATTATTTAAGGCCACTATGGACAAACTAAACACAGAGCTTACGCTGGCAACCAGGGAAAAGACAGAATTAAAGTCAAAATTACAGTCCATAGAAGAGAGATTTAACGCCCTGGAGGCAAGCCACGCTGGCCTGAGGTCTGAACACGAAATAGCGGTTAGCGAAAGGGATGGTTTGAAGAGAGAGCTTGCGAGCGTCAAAAAAGGAAAAGCGTTTCTTGAAAAGAGATTGAGAGAAATGGAATCAGATATGTTTGTCGCAAACCTTATTAAACAGAAGGTTGGTTTGGAAGTGGAGATGGAAAGATTAAAAAATGAGATAGAGCCAAAGAATCAGGCTATATCCAGGTTAAAGGCTGAAAGCGTGGATAAGGATCTAAGGCTTGCCAAGTTACAGGAAGAGAAAAATTTAGTTGAGCAAAGGCTAAAGGATTCTGAACAGGTAGCGCAAATTATAAGCAATGACCTTTTTAGAGAAAAGGATGTAAATAAAGATGACAAGAGAATGTCAGAGACAATTGCGATGGAGAATAATGCGCTTAAGTCCAGGATATCAGAACTTGAAGATATAGCGAAGGAATATAATGGCCTCCTTGTTGAAAAAGAAGGCATGAAGGCAAAACTCGCCAGGCTTGAAAGCGATGTGGAATATAAAAATCAGGAAATAAATAAATTTAAAATTGCGCTTCAGGAAAGCGTGGTTAAATCTCAAGAGGCAAGGGCAGAGGCTTATCATAGCCCTGAAGAAGTAGACTTGCCTCCTATCCGCGCCCAGAAAATAGCCAAGCTTACAACCCCTTCTTTGGAGCGGCTGGGAGAAAAGCTGGAATTAAAAGGCAGGATTGTTACAGTCAACAAGGAACATAATTTTGTTGTCATAGATCTTGGCAAGCAGGATGGGATTGATATAGGGAATAAGTTTAATGTTTACAGGGGAGAAACATTTCTTGGCTCAGTAGAGATTATACAGACGCGCGACAGAATTGCCGCAGCCGATATTAAGGATCTAAAAGAAGGCCTGACTATAGAAATCAATGATACTGTTGTAAAAAGATGAATGATGGACTTTTCGAAATTTTTGGCAATATTAGACTTCAAGAAAAAGGTAAGCACAAAATCTCTCGTATTATTTACCAGGCAGCTTGCCACGCTTATAGCAGCAGGCCTACCTCTTGTAAAAGCCCTCAGGACATTGCATGATCAACTGGAGCCAGGGGCTTTAAAAAGCGTTATAAAATCAATAGCAGATGAAGTGGAAAGCGGTTCCAATTTTTCAGAAGCTCTAGCTCGCTTTCCGAAAGTATTCCCTGATTTTTATATAAATATGATAAAGGCGGGAGAGCTGGGAGGTATGCTCGAAGACATACTTAAGCGTTTGTCTGAGTTTTTGGATAAGACGCAGAAGTTGAGGGATAAGGTAAAGTCAGCGCTTATGTATCCAATGTTTGTAATGATAGTCGCAGTTCTCATACTAATAATGCTGATGGTGTTTGTAATACCTACTTTTACAAATATGTTTTCAGAGCTTGGAGGAAGCCTGCCGCTTCCTACCAGGATATTGATTGTCATAAGCGAGATCACCAGGCGCATATGGTTTCTTATACCTTTTCTGCCCGTAGCTATAATTGCGATATATAAGGCAATTATAAAAAATCCTGATAGAAAATTGATAATTGATAAGCTAAAACTGCATATCCCTGTTGTAGGAAATTTAGTGCAGCAAGTCAGCGTCGCAAGATTTTCAAGGACTCTAGGGACATTGCTTTCAAGCGGAGTTCCGATACTCGCTGCGCTTCAGACAGTGAGAGATACAATAGGAAATGAATTTATTGCCAGAGCAGTTATCCATGTGCGGGATAGCATCAAAGAGGGAGAAAGCGTATCAGGGCCTATGGAGGCAAGCAAGGCTTTTCCCCCGCTTGTTACAAAAATGGTAAATATAGGCGAAGAAACAGGGAATTTGGCAAAGATGCTAATGCAGATTGCGGATAATTTTGAAGATGAGGTGGATGTTGCAGTAAGCGGCCTTACCTCTCTTCTGGAACCTCTGCTTATAGTTTTCATGGGCCTTGTTGTAGGATTTATCGTAGTTTCAATGTTTATGCCGCTGTTTTCACTGGCAAAACTTATCGAGTAATTCGCAACAACTTGACATTTTAACATTGTTAAAATGTCAAGTTGTTTGGAATATTATGAATAATAAAAAGGGTTTTTCGCTGCTGGAATTGATTATCGCAATAGCTGTATTGTCTGTTGGTTTAGTGGGAGTATTGCAGATATTTCCTATTGGCTTGAGGGCGTCACAGCGCGCAGGCATGATGACAAAGGCATCTTTTCTGGCGCAGAATAAAATAGAAGATGTTAAACTGGCTGGGTTTGATGCGATAACGGAGCTTCCTCCCAAGATACCTCTTTCAGGAAAAGACGGAGATTTTGAGTGGGCTATAAAGATAGATAATATTTCGCTAGAGGGAGTAGCCTCAAGCGGCGATATGAGAAAGGTTATCGTGACTGTAACCTGGCCTGAACGAAATACCACAAGATCAAAAGAGTTTATTACGTATGTCACTAGATAATCGCGGAATCTACGCAGAAGTAGGGAACAGTTTTAAACCGTTCCCTACAGAAATTCGCGGAACTACGCGGAAATCAAATAAAACAGGTTTTACGCTTGTAGAAGTGCTTATTGCCCTTGCGATATTGGCAATGATAGTGGCTTCTACGTTTACTATTTTTCGGAGCGCTTCAAAATCCTGGCAAAAGGGTGAGACTAGAAGCGAGCGTTATCAGAATGCAAGAAACGCTATATCCAGGATTAGCGCAGAGATAAGCCAAGCAGTAATTAACTCTAATTCTCTTTGTAAGTTTACAGGAGATAAGTTTAGGGTCAGTTTTATTTCTTTCGTTTCCGCGGATTCAGGCGTATTTGAACTCAGCGAGGTGGAATACTGGCTGGATAGCGCTAAAAGGCTTCTTATGCGCAATGATGAAATAGATCCAGATTATGATTTTACAACCTATAGCCATAGCGATGTATTGAGCGATAATATTTCAGAACTGGAATTTTCATATTTTGACGGGTTGGTATGGCAAGATGCCTGGAATTCTGATCAGGCGTCAGGCGTTGACCTGCCAAAGGCAGTTAAGATAAAGATAAAAATAGAGGATAAAAAAGCTAAAGAAGGCGAAACGTTTGAAGTAATAGCCCGCCTTAGAACCGCATGATTCCTTGCATCTTATGAAGATTGGCATAATTGGTCCGGCGCAGTCCGGAAAAACAACCATATTCAAGGTATTGCTGCAATCTGCTAATATTACCGGCGATATAGGCATGTTTAAATTTATGGATAGCCGCATAGAAAAACTTAGCGGTATCTTTTCCTCAAAGAAAAAAGTATATCCTGAAACAGCTTTCCTGGACATTGGTTCAAGCGCAGGCTTTACAGGCAAGGAATATTCCAAGCTGAACAATATAGACCTGTTTATATGCGTAGCAAACGCATTTTTCAGCGAAAACCCTAAAAAAGACCTGGAAGGGTATATGATGGACATTATTCTTGCCGATCTGGAGGCTATACAAAATAGGATTACTAAAATAGAGAAAGAAAGAATGAAAATCAAGACTGACATAGAAAGCGTTATGAGGCTGTTAAAAAAATGCCAGAATTCTCTTGAAAACTCAAAACTTCTGCGTAATATAGGGTTGACTAAGGACGAGCTGAAACTTTTTTCCGGTTTTTCATTTATAAGCCTCAGGCCCATAGTTGGCGTTATAAATCTAGAAGAAGGGATAAATATGGATAAGATAAGCCAGGTTGAGGAATATTGTTCTTCAATGGGCTTGAGCTGCATAAGATTTTTCGGCAAGACAGAGCTTGAGATTTTGGAATTAAAACCAGAGGAACGCGGCCAATTTTCTAAAGAGATGGGCTCTGGATATAATTTCAGGGAAAATATGTCAAAATTAATATGCAAGGAATTGAATCTCCTCACGTTTTTTACGGCAGGAGACAAAGATACAACAGGCTGGCATCTGGAATCGGGCCTGAGCATCATAGAGGCTGCAGGCAAGATACATTCTGATATAAAGAGGGGTTTTATCAGGGCAGAGGTCGTGAATTACGAGGATTTTATTAAGTGCGCTGGCAATATGCAGAAGGTGCGCGAGGCAGGATTATTGAAGATAGAGGGAAAAGAATATATTGTTAAAGACGGCGACATGTTAAACATTCGCTTCAACATCTAAACAACCATACAAACTGACATTGTCAATTTGTATGGTTGTTGGGTAGAGAGCGTATAGTTTTTCTATTCGCTATACGCTCTACGCTAAACGCTAAAAAGTAGTGCGGTAATATGTCAAGATGAAAAATAACAAAATTTCTTCTTTCTCAAGAGACAAAAAGTCTGTGAGTAAAATTGGCAATGGTTTTATATGTCTCTACTTTAGATCGTTTGAACTGGCTCAAGTGAGAGCCTAAATATTTATCCGATCTTTGACAAATCTTCAAAAGAGCAATATCCGGGCTGATAAAGCATCCCTCTGGTGAGCAGTGTCCA
>MNVP01000006.1 GCA_001871815.1 Candidatus Omnitrophica bacterium CG1_02_40_15 | reverse complement strand
CTTGAACGCGTCCCTGATATCTACAACAACGACCCTCACAGTTCCTTAAGCTATGTTACGCCGCTTCAAGCGCTATCGGGCCAGAAGGAGGTGATTTTAAACCAACGAAAACAAAATCTTGCAACAGCTAGCATGCTGCGTTATACTGCTTGGAAAGCAAGCCGTTCTTTGTCGCTTCCAGCGGTTGCAGCCGTAGACGGCATCCCGTTTACGGGAGAAGTAGTAATGCAACCCGCCTGAGGTCAAACTCGCTGAAAGATTCCGCTCAAAGAAAATACAATAGGATAATATTTGTCATTCTATTTTTATCACTTCTGTTTCATCAGTTAAAGACTTTAACTCAAGACTCTTTATCTCTGGCAAAGATGCGCCAATTATTCCCTGCATGCTCTTGTACCGCTTGGCGTTTTAGCTTTGCAAGTGTCCCTGGCCGCAAGATTAAAACTGTCCCCGGCCTAATTTTTTGAAAAATCTCTATTCCTGCGAAGCCGTACCAGCTAAATCTTTCTGGCGAATGACGAAGCAGAATATCAATTTCTACGAAGCCCCATCGCTATTTCCCAAGCTAAGGGCGAAGTAGAATGCGCTGTGGGGCGAAAAATGGTAAACGGCCCCTAATCCCCTAAAATTATTGGCGCATTAGAGCTAGAAGCATAAGGATTGTTCGCGCTTTGTGAACTATACTTGCTGCCATATTTACCATAAGGATTATTTATACTGGTCGGCGAATACTGGCTACCATATTTACCGTAGGGATTACTCGTTGACTCTGGATCATATTTATTTTTGCTCAATTTTCCTAAATAGGTGCCGTCGGAGCCATAAATTTTTGGCGCACTAGTTGCATACTGATTATTAACGCTGGTTGCAGAATATTGACTACCATATTTTCCGTATTGATTATTGATGCTGGTTGGGCTGTACGGACTACCATGCTGACCATAGGGATTAGAAGTAGAATCTTGCGCATATTTATTAGAGCTCAATCTCCCCAAATCTGTCCTTGGCTTATTATATGGTGTTGATATTATAGAGGAGCTAGACCTATGGTTATTCACTAAAGGCTTTTGCTGTATAGTATAATTCATATTTTTACGAGTACTATCTTTTACCCAAACAGCATAAGCTAAATCTGCAATTAAAATAGTAGACAAAATAAGTACTACCATTGTCTTTTTCATAATGCCTCCGTTTTTTAAAACAACTTCCCCACCATCCTAATTTTTTGAAAAATATCAATTCCTGCGAAGCCGTACCAGCTAAATCTTCCTGGCGAACAGCGAAGCAGAATATCAATTCCTGCGAAGCTGAATATGTAAATATTCAGCGAAGTAGAATGGGCTGTGGGGCGAAAAATAGAAACGTCCCCATTACTTCGTCATCAAGTACTGCTCATCCTCATTTATTCAATAAGTCCCAATTTCTTCAACCGCGACCTAATTCCACCCTTTTTTATTCCCAATAATTTAGCAAGCTCTTCTATCTTCTTTCCATTACTATAGCCATCTATCAATACTTTTTCCTCTTCTTTTGTCCATATTTTATATGCGCTTTCATATTTTTGGCGGAGCTCCAACACAGAATATGCTCCCCGCCTGCTAATAAATGATTTGCTTTCATTAGATTCTCTTTTAATATATTCCCTTATTTTTGATAAGAACAAATCGGCATACTTTTTCAGTTTAATCTCACCGACACCATTAATTCTTCTAAAACTCTCTAAATCCTGAGGCATTTGAGCCGTCATTTGCTTTAGCGATACGTCTGAAAAAACAATATAAGGTGGCATCCCCTCATTATCTGCAATTTCCTTCCTCAGCGCTCTTAATGCCTCAAAAAGCTTATCATCATATTTCTCACCATTACTGAGAACTAATCTCTTTTTATTTGATTTCGGCTGCCGCACACTCAAAACAGCTTTAATTTTATCTTTCGGCGCACAAACATCACACATCCCGCAATTATGAACATCGTACTTTTCACCGAAATATTTCAGCAGCTCTATTCTGCGACACTTATCAGTTTGACAATAATCAATCATGCTCCGCATCTTTTTATAAGCAACCCGCCTAAATTGTTCATTCTCAATCTTATTAATAAAATATTCATGTTTAATCTTATCGCCGTAACTGAAAAATAAAATACAATCACTCCTAAGCCCATCTCGTCCAGCTCTGCCGGTTTCCTGATAATACCCCTCAAGGCTTTTAGGCATATCGCAATGAATAACATAGCGAACATTAGGTTTATCAATTCCCATTCCGAAAGCAATCGTGGCTACAATAACATCTACGTCATCTCTAATAAACTTCGTTTGATTTTCTTCTCTTACTTTAGGCGATAAACCTGCATGGTACGGCAAAGCGCGGATCCCATCAGACCGAAGCCGGCCCGCCAAAGTCTCAACTGACTTTCTGCTCTGACAATAAATAATACCTGAATCACTCGGTCTATTTTTTAAATACCCCAACGCATAATGATACAAATCTTTTTTTGGCAAGATTTGATAAAATAAATTTTTTCTATTTAGATTTCCCCGATATATCTTTGTATCTTTCATTCCCAGATTATTAATAATATCCCCTTGAACCTGCGGAATAGCCGTAGAAGTCAAAGCAATAATAGGAACGTTCGGGAACCGTGTCTTCAACAAATGTAGCTTGCGGTACTCCGGGCGAAAGTCATGACCCCATTCGGAAATGCAATGCGCCTCATCTACAGCAATCAAACTAATATCTAGTTGATGTAGAAAATCAAAAAAATCCGGAATCATTATCCTCTCTGGAGCAACATATAATAATTTTATTTGATTTTTAACTAATCGCACTTTTATTCCCGCAACTTTATCATAATCTATTGTACTGTTTATGGAAGCAGCGGAAATCCCTATAGACTTTAAATCATCAACCTGATCCTTCATAAGGGAAATAAGCGGAGAAACAACAATGGTGATTCCATCCTTCATCACTGCAGGCAACTGATAACATAAGGACTTTCCGCTTCCAGTAGGCATCAAAACCAAAACATCATGGTAGCTCAAAATATCTTTAATAATCTCTTCCTGTAAAGGATTAAAACATGTATAGCCAAAATACTTCTGCAAGGTTTCACGCATATATATTCTCTCGCTTCCTCTTTACGAATATTCACAGCTATTAAACGCTAATATCCAGTTTTGAAAACGGTGCCTGGCACCGTTGTAATCCTCACCCGTTTTTTCAGCGATAGTGTCCTCAAACAGAAGGTTTAATTAACTTTAAGGTAAATGTATCTAAAAAAGAGTATAATGTACCCCCAAAGGAGGCCACCATTGGAAAATATTATGAACGCAAACTCAAAGAAAGAACGATTAAAACTTACACCGGAACAACTCTTCAACATCTACCTGGAATGCAACGCGCCAGGCGCTCCGGTGAAGCTAATCCTGGAACGCT
>MNVP01000005.1 GCA_001871815.1 Candidatus Omnitrophica bacterium CG1_02_40_15 | reverse complement strand
ACCTATATATATTCATACAAATCCCATAAATGCATGGCATATGTAACAGCTGTTCTCGGAGCACAGTGGGGTGATGAGGGCAAAGGAAAAATTGTAGACCTTCTTTCTGAAAATTCCGATGTTGTAGGAAGGGCAACAGGCGGAAACAATGCAGGCCACACAGTTGTTGTAGGAGAAGAAAAGACAATTCTCCATCTCATCCCATCAGGAATCCTCCACAAAAATACCAAATGCATAATTGGCAACGGTACAGTAATCGATCCAAAAGTAATTCTTGGGGAAATTTCAGGCTTGAAAGCCAAAGGAGTTTCAATATCACCTGAAAATCTTGTAATAAGCGACCGGGCTCATATAATCCTCCCAACACACATTGCACTTGACAAAGCAAAGGAAGCAGCAGTTTCAAAGGAGAAAAAAATAGGCACAACTGGAAGAGGTATTGGCCCTGCATACTCAGATAAAGTATCAAGAACAGGAATAAGAATCATTGAATTCATTTCTCCTGAAACATTCAAAGAAAAGCTTAAATCACATGCTGAAGAAAAAAATTTCCTTCTTGAACATTATTTCAAAACTGAAAAGCTCAGCTTTGATAATATTTTTTCAGAATATTCACAATACGCAGCTCTTCTCAAGCCTTATGTACAGGATACATCAATAATCATGAATTCATTAATCAATTCAGGCAAAAAGGTTTTACTTGAAGGCGCACAGGGTTCAATGCTTGACATTGACCACGGAACTTATCCATTTGTTACATCCTCAAATTCAACAATCGGAGGAATAATATCAGGGCTTGGAATAAGTCCTCTTTCCATAAAAGAAATAATCGGCGTTACAAAAGCCTACACAACAAGAGTCGGTTCAGGCTATTTTCCGACAGAATTAAATGATGAAACAGGAGATGCAATCAGAAATGAAGGCCATGAATTCGGCTCAACAACAGGAAGACCAAGAAGATGCGGCTGGCTTGACCTTGTAGCATTGAAGCAGGCAATTTCAATAAACGGCATAACTTCCCTTGCAATAACCAAACTCGATGTTCTCAACAAACTGGATGAAATAAATATCTGCACGGAATACAAAATAAATGAAAAAGCAATTTCTAATTTCCCCTCTTCTCCGGAAATCATCGCGGAGGCAAAGCCAGTTTACAAAAAGTTCAAAGGCTGGAAAAAAGATATTTCATCCGCAAAGACAATGAGTGATTTGCCAGAAGAAGCAAAATCATTTTTGTCATTTATAAAGGAGCAGACAAATGTAAAAATTTCAATTGTATCAATCGGGCCTGCAAGAAACCAGACAATAATTAACAATAATTAATATTTTTTTACTAATTCTCCCTCATAAAGTCATCTTTAACATGTGTCTATATATAGAAAAATTTATATAGTCGAGTAGAATAAATACCCTTAAATTATCTTGGTCAAACATGACAAAGAAGAGAGGGATGCAAATGAAAAATAGGAGAGGACAAGCGGCTTTAGAATTTTTGATGACTTATGGCTGGGCTATTCTAGTCGTATTAATAGTAATAGGAGCACTCGCATATTTCGGTATTCTTAATCCGAGCATTTTGCTGCCGGAAAAATGCACACTTCAAATGGGGCTTTACTGCAATGATCACAGAATAGATGGTCAAGCGGGAACAATTACCTTTAACTTCCAAAACGGAATGGGCAAGGATATAATCGTCAGGTCAATTAATGTTTCTGGAGAAGTTATTCCAGGAGGATGTTATGCAGGCGTAAGCAATGGAAGTACTGTTTATGACGGAATAAGTTCAATCGCTGGTAGTTGTGACGGAACAATCTGTACAGGATGCCCATTAACAGAAGCTTACTATGGATGTAACAACATAATCTTCGCTAATAAACCATTTGCATCAGCATTTAATTCAAACGTTGGTGCAAGAATTGCCCAGGGAAGTGCAACTACAATAACAACAAACTGTACCCTAGCCCCTTTAAGCTGGTCAGGAAAAGCAAAAGTTGCTCTAGACATACAATGGTTTTATGCAGACAGTTCAGTAGACTATGTCCATACAATGGAAGGAGAATTGCTTGCAAAAGTTGAGGGCCAGTAAGCCCTTTATTTTTATTTTTTATAATAATTTTTATAAAACATAATAACAAAATATAAAAACACCACAAAAACTCAATGTGAACACAATGACTAAAAAAAGGGGCCAGGCAGCTTTAGAGTTCTTAATGACTTATGGTTGGGCTATACTTGTAGTCCTTGTTGTCATTGGTACTCTTGCTTATTTCGGAGTCCTCAACCCTTCATTCCTTCTCCCTGAAAAATGCACACTTCAAATGGGGCTCTATTGCAATGACCACAGGATAGATGCAGATTCCAGCGATATAAGCCTTAAGTTAAACAATGGTATGGGAAAAGGCATTATAATTTCAAGAATAAAAATAACAGATTCAAATAATCTCATTTACTGCGATCAGGGAGTAGGTTCATTTGATGGAATAATCTCAACATCCGGATGCGATACAAACAGTTGCGCGAGCTGCGGAAATTACAGTATGGATTCATGGGCTAATGAATCTCTGGCAGGAAGCTACTTTGGATGCAATCCGAACCCTAATTTTAGAACCTCTTTCAATGATTTTGCAGGCTGGCATTTGGAAAACGGAGGAGACGGAACAATAACACTCCCGTGCAGCAGAATGTCTCAGGAACAAGGCAAAGTCAAGGTTGGCATTTCACTTGTATATCACTTCGATGACAGTTCCCCTAAATTTTCCCATACAATGGAAGGAGAACTCTTGGCAAAAATGGAATCTTTGCAAATATAATTATGTTATACATACCTAAATTTAATCTAAATCTCATTTAAACCTTTCCAATAAAGATACTTTTTTATACCTATTTTATTATACCTACTTCGCATTTTGATAAAGTTATAGTTAAAATAATATATGTAAATAATATATACATAACCTATAAAAAAAGAGGGAAAAATGAAATTACGCAGACGCAGGTATGGCCAGGTTTCAATGGAGCATATAATGATGGTCGCCATTGCAATGCTTACAATCATCCCCGTAATATATATCTTCTACAGTTATTCAAAATCCTCAACAGATGATATTAGGGATGCAAGGCTTATGAGCACAGGCAGAAATATCCTTAACAATGCAGAATCAATTTATTATCTCGGGCTGCCATCCAGGGTAACTCTTGAAGAAACTTTTCCTGATGGTGTGAAGAACATGACAATAATCAGCGACCCCATTTTGAACATCTACGAGCTTGTGTTC
>MNVP01000009.1 GCA_001871815.1 Candidatus Omnitrophica bacterium CG1_02_40_15 | reverse complement strand
AGCTACAAAACCAAATGGCTTTGCAAGAGGAGAAAATGTTATTATTATCCCCGCAGCTATTATAAAAATTGAAGTAAATACCAGAAATCTGCTTGGCATGGATTCAAGAAAAGGCGCTTTTGACGTCCTGATTATATGTATGACAAGCGTTTGCGTGCACAAGGATTCAATAAACCATCCTGTGTGAAATAACGCCTCGTTGGCATTAAAAACAAAAAACATCACACCATATGTGACAAAATCAAATATAGAACTTATGGGGCCTATTACAATCATAAATCTTTTTATATATTGGACATCCCACGGCCTTGGTTTTCTAAGATATTCATTGTCCACAGCGTCAGTAGGTATAGCGACCTGTGAAAGGTCATATAAAAAATTGTTTAATAGTATCTGGATCGGAAGCATTGGCAGAAATGGCAAAAACATACTCCCGCCTGCCATACTAAACATGTTGCCAAAATTAGAGCTCGAGCCCATTTTTATGTATTTGACAATATTGCCAAAGGTTCTCCTGCCTTCTATAACGCCGTCTTCAAGCACCATTAAACTCTTTTTAAGAAGTATCATATCTGCGGATTCTTTTGCAATATCAACCGCGTTATTCACAGAGATCCCCACGTCAGATGTTTTTAACGCAGGCGCATCATTTATGCCGTCTCCGAGATATCCTACGATATGCTTATTTTCATGAAGCGCGCGTATTATCCTTTCCTTCTCCAGAGGCGCCAGCCTTGCAAAAACAGTGGTTTCTTTTACTAATTCCTGAAGTTCTTTATCGCTGAGCCTTTCTACGCTGTCCCCTGTTACAAGGCCTTTCACGTCAAGCCCCACTTCACTGCATATCTTTTTGGTAACCAGCTCGTTGTCACCTGTAAGCACTTTCACTTCTATACCCAGTTTTTTCAGAGCGATAATAGCTCTCCTCGCGGAAAGTTTGGGAGGGTCAAAGAACGCGACGTATCCTTTAAGTATCAGGTCTTTTTCGTCATCCTTTGAATAAACATCTTTCTTCGCTTCAATATCTTTATACGCTATTGCCAAAACTCTGAAACCGTCTGCGCTCAAATTGTCATATTCCTCTTTCAGATCCGACAGTATCAGCTTTTCCATATCTAATATTTCACCTTCAAGCTCATATTTTAAACATCTCTTGAATATTTCTTCTGGCGCTCCTTTCGCGATAAGCCTATGAGTAGCATCCATATCTACCACTACAGACATTATTCTTCTTGAAAAATCAAAAGGTATTTCGTCTATCTTCCTAAATTGCTTTACCAGCATCTTTTCATGTTTAAGTATTGCCCTGTCCAAAAGGTTTTTCAAGCCTGTCTGGTAAAAACTATTGATATAAGCAAACCTCAGGACATCGTGGTCTTCTTTTCTTACAACATCGCAGTATTTTTCAAGCACAATCTTATCCATTGTAAGAGTGCCTGTCTTATCAGTGCACAATATGTCCATTGCCCCTAAATTCTGTATGGAGTTCAGGCGCTTTACAATAACCTGTTTTTTAGACATGGCTATTGCGCTCTTGGAAAGATTCATAGCAACCAGCATCGGGAGCATTTCAGGGGTAAGCCCTACAGCAACGCCAAGTGAAAAAAGCAAAGCCTGTATGGGGTTGCCTCTAAGAAAAGCATTAACGGCAAAAATAAAAACCACAAGGACCATCATAAAGCGTATCATGATCCATGTAAATTTATGTATACCCTTGTCAAAACCTGTTTCCACTCTCATTGTGGCAAGTTTTCGCGAAAGCTCGCCAAATTGAGTGGAGATTCCGGTTTTTATAACGACCCCTATGGCTGTGCCGCTCACAACGCTCGAACCCATAAAAGCTATATTTGTCAGCTCTGATAACGAGCCATTTTTAGGATTCGCTGCGCCTGGAAATTTCTCTATAGGAAACGACTCTCCTGTGAGAGAAGCCTGATTTATAAATAAATCCTTGCAGGATACAATCCTTAGATCAGCAGGTATCATATCCCCTGCGTATAAATCAATAATATCCCCCGGGGCTATCTCTCTGATCTTTATTTCTTTGGGCCTGGAGTTCCTAAAAACTGTTGCTGTCGCACGCACCATTTCGCTTAGCTTATCAGCTTCTTTTCCTGCTTGATATTCCTGTATAAATGACAGAAATATACTCATCATTGCCATGAGAAAAACTAAAATAGCGCTTATCTTTTCTCCAAAAAATAAAGAAAATCCTGCAATGATTAAAAGCACTATAACAAGCGGGTTAACAAATTTGGAAAGGATTTGTATAATAATGGTTCTTTTTTTCTTCCTGGCAGGCTCGTTATGGCCATATTCTAGAATCCTCTTTCTTGCCTCTTCTTCAGAAAGGCCCTTTATAGAGGTTTTTAATTTTTCAAAAATAACCTCTACAGGGCAGCCTATATAATCAAAGTCTATGTATTTATGCTTTTGATTTTCGTTTGCCATAAAAAAATTCTTTCATTAAAGAAGCTGCTTCATTTTTCAATATGCCTTGTTTAACTTTTACCCTATGATTCAATTTTTTATTATCTAATATCCTAAAAACTGACTCGTGAGCGCCTGTTTTTGGATCTTTTGCCGCGTATATTAAATCTTTTATGCGGCTTAAAACCATTGCGCCTGCGCACATGCTGCAGGGTTCAAGAGTAGAATACATTGTACAATCCAGCAGCCTCTCGTTCTGTAAAAAATTTGCTGCCTGCGTAATGGCTATTATCTCTGCATGAGCTGTAGGGTCTTTTAACATCTTTATCTGATTATGCGCTCTCGCTATTATCTCGCCTTTATGCGCAATAACAGCACCCACTGGCACTTCGTCAGTATCAAATGCCTTTACTGCTTCTTTCAAAGCTTCTCTCATGTAATATTCGTGGTTTTGCATAGAAATTCGGCGGAGGAAGAAGGATTCGAACCTTCGAGGCCCTTGCGAGCCTAACGGTTTTCGAGACCGCCCCATTCGACCGCTCTGGCATTCCTCCGATTTAAAATATTATAATTCAATCCATCTTATATTCAAAGCTCTTTTTGTATATCTGTAGGGACAGGACAATGTCCTGTCCCTACTTTACACTTGCGACATTGTCTAAAGTGTAAAGTTGTTTGGAAATAAAAAACGGCGATTATAATAATCGCCGTTTAATATGGTAGCGGGGTTGGGATTTGAACCCAAGACCTTCGGGTTATGCTTATTACTACAGCTTTCGCTGCTCCGCCATAAATCTTAACGGATTTGTAGTCTGGACTATACCTTTACCCTTTTAAAGGGTACCTATCATCTAGTCTCTACACACTTCCCTTGATGTTATCCAAGGGCTTGGCTCGGTATTACCATTTTAAAGGCTCCACCGAATTTGACAGGTAATCTTCCCTTGCATTGCTACAAGGACGCCCATGTTACTGAGCCCGACGAGCTACCGGACTGCTCCACCCCGCAGTTTTATTTAATTGTATTTTGCATTATAGGCTTGCATATGCCGAGTGTCAATGTTTTTGTTCTCGACTCGCTTCGCTCGCTCGAACAATATTAGAGTTATCTTTCTATCCTTATGGGTATTTCGCCTTTTTTCGTAACGCCCATGGATTCGCGGGCAACCTTTTCAACATAATTTATATCTTCTTCAAGCCTCTTTTTTTCTTTATAGAGCTTCAGGTTTTCCCTTTCCAGCCTTGTGATTTCGCTTTCCATGCGCATATTTCTTATCTTCAACTGCATAAACTTTATATACCCTGGAAGGAATACTGCTCCAATAATAGCTGCTATAACTATATGTGCTGGTTTTATTCTTATCTTGGCCATGGCATAGAGCCGTAAATAGCTTTCGATCCTAAATCCTCTTCTATTCTTAAAAGTTCATTGTATTTACATATCCTGTCTGTCCTGCACAAGGACCCTGTCTTTATCTGGCCCGTGCCCATTGCGACAACAAGATGGGAAATAGCTGTGTCTTCTGTCTCGCCTGAACGGTGCGACACGACTGCTGTGTAGCCTTTTTTCCTGGCAAGCTTTATTGCCTCTATTGTCTCTGTAAGAGTGCCTATCTGATTTACTTTTATAAGTATGGAATTTGCAACATGCCTGGCTATCCCCATTTTGAGGCGTTTTGTGTTTGTAACAAACAAGTCATCGCCTACAATCTGGATTTTATCGCCCAGACTCTTTGTTAATTTTTTCCAGCCATCCCAATCATCTTCTGCTAATCCGTCTTCGATTGAAATAATCGGATATTTTGAAACCCAGCCTGCGTAAAAATTTACCATATCCTCTGCGCTTTTTTCTGTAGGGACAGGACAATGTCCTGTCCCTACTTCCGCCTCCAGGATATACTTGCCATTTTCGTAAAAAGAACTGGCTGCCGGGTCCAAGGCAATAAAAACATCCTTGCCTGCCTTATAGTTTGCCTTTTCTATTGCCTCTAGAATTACCTCTATTGCCTCTTCATTGGATTTCAAATCAGGGGCAAACCCGCCTTCATCGCCTACAGCAGTTGAAAGTTTTTTATCGTGAATAATCTTTTTCAGGTTATGAAATATCTCTGCGCCCATCCTGAGGGCTTCTTTAAAACTTGAAGCGCCCCTGGGCATTATCATAAATTCCTGAAGGTCCACATTATTATCAGCGTGGGCGCCACCGTTTAAAATATTCATCATGGGAACAGGCAGTATATTTGCCTCTTCTCCGCCCAGATATTTATAAAGCGGCATCTTTTTCTGAATTGCTGCTGCCTTACAAGCTGCCATTGAAATACCCAGAATCGCATTTGCCCCAAGGCGGGATTTATTTTCTGTAGCATCCAGCTCTATCATTAATTTATCGATTATTTTCTGCTTTGAAGCGTCTTTACCGGCCAAAGCAGAATTTAACTCTTTATTGACATTGTTTACCGCCTTTAATACACCCTTGCCTAGATAGCGGTTTTTATCTCCATCTCTCAACTCCACTGCCTCATGCTCGCCAGTAGATGCGCCGCTCGGGACACTAGCCCTTCCGATTACGCCTGATTCCAGGACCACATCCACCTCAATCGTAGGGTTTCCGCGCGAATCAAGGATCTCTCTTCCGATAATTTTCTTTATCAGAGTCTTCTTTGCCATCATTCCTCCTGCTTGGGTTATTCATATCGTAGAGAATGGCCACGGCCGTTCTCTACATTATTTTAGAAAGGTATGTTAACACACTACCATATCCTTGTCAACGTAATCGGTGCAAAACAGTTACCAAAACAGGGGTATATTAATATTGTTCGAGCGGCAATATCGAATATGCATGTAAGCCCAGTCGAGAACCATTCAGCCTTGCTCATGCCAGGCTTCTCGACTGGGCTCTGGTAAAAAGCCTTCGTGGCCGCTCGAAGAATATTACTGTTCGCTTGCTAAGCTTGATTTGATTGAATTGACACTCTTATATTAATATGATATACTTTATTTCACAAAAATAAGGAGAACTTTATGGCATTTATGGCCTACCGTAAATTCAGAATGTACTTCATGGAGCATTGGGTTAAGATCGTTGTAGGATTTACTATAATTATACTTATAATCCTGTCCATCTGGGGGATGATGTCCCTGGAATCGTTCTACCGCAACCTCACAATAGCCCAGATGCCTATAAGTATACTCCTGGCAGGCCTTAATGCAGGCATATTTGTATTCATGTACATGATATTCCTGCAGGGCGGGTTTTCAAAGATAAAGCAAACCACAGTAAAAGGCCAGAATGTCAATATCCACTGGGAAGATGTTATAGGCATGGAAGAAGCCAAGCAGGAAGCGCTTGAAGTGGTGGAATTAATAAAAGATAGGACAAAACTTTTAAAAATAGGCGGAAAAATTTTAAGAGGCCTTTTGATGGTAGGGCCCCCAGGCTGCGGTAAAACATATCTTGCCAAGGCAATCGCAACAGAGGCAGGTATCCCTTTCATATCCATGTCCGGCAGCGAATTCACGGAGATTTTCGTAGGCGTCGGCGCATCCAGAGTAAGAAAACTATTTAAGAAAGCCAGGACCCTGGCGTACGGCTACGGCGCATGCATCATTTTTATAGACGAGCTGGATGCTATAGGAAGGCAAAGAACTTTCAGTTTTATGGGAGGCGGCCAGGAAACCAACAGCACCCAGAACCAGCTGCTTGTAGAAATGGATGGGCTCCAGGAAAAAGATTATAACGTAATTATTATAGGCGCCACCAATGCCGCGGAAGGCGTCCTGGATGAAGCGCTTTTGAGGCCCGGAAGATTTGACAGAAAAATCTACATAGACAGGCCCAACCTGCAGGAAAGAGAAAAGGTATTCGAATATTACCTCAAAAAAATAAAATATGATTCAAACATTGATATAGGCAGGCTTGCAAGGCAAGCAGTGCATAAATCACCTGCTGAGATTGAAAACATGATAAAAGAATCTGCCCTTATAGCAACCAGAAATAAAAAAGAAAGTGTAGGCTATAAAGAACTGTCAGAAGCTATGGAACGTATTGACATGGGTTTAAAACATAGAAAGCAAATGACAAAGGAAGAGAGAGAAATGGTCGCATTTCACGAGACAGGGCATCTGGTTGTAATGTACATCTTTCACCCTACAGACGATGTATTTAAGGCTTCGATAATATCGCGTAAAGAGGCTCTAGGAGTAGTACACGCTCAACCCAGAGAAGAAATATACACTCACAATAAAGAAAGAATCCTAGCTGATATAAAAGTAAAGCTAGGCGGTTATGTTGCAGAAAAGATGAGATTCGGGACTACAAGCGACGGAGTTGCATCTGATTTTCAGGGCGCAATGTGGTTCGCGCATAATATGGTCTGGAGAATTGGCATGAGCGATGCTGGCTACGTAGGCGATTATACAGTAATACCTAAAACACAATTATCAGAATCATTGAAAGAAAAATTGAACGTTGAAACAGATAAGATAATGCAAAGCTGCCTAAAAGATATTGAAACTCTTCTTAAAAAAGAATGGGCTATAGTCGAACGTTTTGCAAAAGAACTTCTTGAAAAAGAAGAGTTGGAATACGATGATATAGAAGCAATATTCAGGGAATATGGAAAAAGCCACAACTTTAAGAAGCCTGAATGAATACCCTCCTGACAAAATACAAGAAAATCGCTTTAAGCGATAATTTTAATATGCCTGCCTGGCCGGCAGGCAGGCGATTTTCAGTGGTTAGGAAAGTTTTTTATACTTTTCCACACCATAAAACCCTGATTGCATTTTTAATCCTCGTAGGGCTTTCTGCCTGTAATAAACCATCTTACCCAACAGGAAAAATAGAAGAGTCTGTCCTGAAGCTCTGTAAAAACGAATATAAACTTGATAACGTAAAAATAAAAATCCTTGGCTCTACATTAGGCGTATATATTCCTGTAGAAGGCCTGATAGATCCTGATTTAAAATTAAATGAAAAGGCTGGTAAAAAGATAGAGGATGTAGCCCTTTCTATCCATCGCGTAGTTACCTCTACGGATATGCCTTTAAAGTTCTATATCCTTACAGCCAGAGATACGAAAACCACTGGCGCAGAATTTATACTTACAGGATTTGTATACGATGTTATAAGGGTAAGGCTCTTTGATATATCAAGGGGAGAATATTTTCAGAGGATACTCAGGGATTTCAGATTCAACCCCGCCATGGCGGGAGAACAAAAAGTAAAAGAACTATTTAACGCCTTAAACCAGAATACGCCTATAGCTGAAAGCTTGAAACCAATATTTTATCCTATATATGCCATAGGTAAAAAAGACTCCCAGAAAATAGAAATAACCAGCATAGAGTCAAAAGAATTATCAGACCGCGAATCGCTTTTTTATGTAAAAACAACTGAAGAATATAAGGCCTCTCCTGAATTTGAGGCCTATCTAACAGTATTCCCTCCTGGATTTAAGAATGAATACCTGATTCTAGTAGATATGTCTTCATTTATAAACCCTGTGAAAGAAGTTGTATCAAAATATTTTTATTCAAATAATGAAATAAGAGAGAGGAAGCTAAAGGATACTTTCGAACAATATAATGATTTTGGCATTATAGGCGTAGATGGTTTCCCAAAAAAAGACCTGGATCTTGGATGGTTTTTAAGCCAGCAGATTTCCAGAAGGATAAAATCTATTTTTGAAGAAGACAGGAAGTTAAAAAACGATTTCAAAGTGATTTCAAGCCAGGGAGAGATAAGGGACAAGATCTTCTGGTTTAAATTTAATATAACGTCAAACCATAATCAAGTTGCGGATAAAAAAATTATATTTTCCAGGATAATAAAAATGACAGCTGATGTTTTACATCTTTACGCATTTGAAGAATATAAAGGCGTTGAATTTATAAACTTTACTGAAAATGAGAAAAAAATATATCTTTCAAAAGAAGACCTGGAAAGATTCAGAAAGGACGAAATAAAAATAGATCCCTTACTCTAATATCCTTACCTTTCTCCCTTCTATCTTTAATTTTCCTTCTATAAATAACTGAATTGCCCTTGGGTAGATTTTATGTTCTTCCTCGTGGATGGCTTCTGCGAGAGTTTCCTCTGTGTCATCTTCTGTCACTTTAACACTAGATTGCAATATTATGGGGCCTGCGTCCATGCCCAATGTAACAAAATGCACTGTGGCGCCTGTAATTTTTACTCCGTATTCAAATGCATCCTTAATCCCATGAGCGCCTTTAAAAGATGGTAAAAGCGCAGGATGTATATTCATTATTTTATTCTCATAAGCGCTTATAAAACTTTTTGACAGCATGCGCATATAACCTGCAAGGGCTATCAGGCTTATATTTTCTTTCTTAAGCGCTTCTAATATTTCTATTTCAAAATCTTTTTTTGTTTTGAAATTTTTTCTTTCAACTACAAATATTTTTATACCCGCGTCTTTTGCCCTGGTAAGAGCATAGCAATCAGGCGTGTCAGAGATAACAAGCTTTATATCTGCTTTTATATAACCTTTTTTCTGGCTATCTATTATGGCCTGAAGATTGGTCCCGTTTCCAGAACAGAACACCGCTATATTCACCCCGCTCTTCCTTTCTTGCTCACCATAAGTCTTAGGAAAGGTGGGGTTCATACAAAGGCCTCTTCTATCTTTTTTAATACATCTCTCTTGGAAACAGCGCCTACTATTCTTGCTACCTCTTTACCGCTGCTAAAAAATATAAGCGTTGGGATATTCATAACGCTGAGATTAGTTGCTACGTCCATGGCATCATCTATATTCAGTTTTGCGATCTTATATTTGCCTTTACATTCGTTTGCTATCTCTTCTACTATAGGCGCAAGCATCTTGCACGGCATACACCATGTGGCCCAGAAATCCACAACCACAGGCTTGTCTGATTTTAATACAGCTTCTTCAAAATTATCATCCCTTAACTCCAGAATATTTCCTGCCATCTTTCTCCTCCCTGCTTTCTATGTTCGTCGTTCGTCGCTCGATGTTCGTCGCTTATGACTCGCGGTTCGTCGTTCGATTACAATTCACGAATCACGAACGACGAGCGACGACACTATGTTTTTACTATACATTTTGTCGGGCATTTTTCAATAACCGCCTGCCAAGGCGTATCAGATTTTACCTTGCTATAATCCACCCTGGATAGATTATTTTCCACGATAAATACCCCTCCGGAAAGCTTCTCGCATATTTTGCATCCTATACAGCCAACCGGACATATAGATTTTACTACTGCTGCCTTATCTTGCGAAAGACATTTTACATAAACTTTATTATCCGCGTTTTCTAAAATAATTATTTTTTTGGGGCAGGCCTGAACGCATTTACCGCAGGCAGTGCACTTGAGCCCATCGACCACAGGAATATTATTCTCATTTAAACTGATCGCGTCAAAAGGACACGCATTTATGCAATCTCCGAAACCCATACACCCAAACCTGCACTCTTTGTTTCCGCCTGCTAATAAATTTACTCCTGCGCACTTTTTTAAACCTTGGTATTCATATTTATCCGAAGACCTTTTGCCGCCATTACATCTTACGCGCGCTATCTTTTGCTTTCTTACTTTTATTCCTACTCCTAGAATCTCTGCGATTTTATTATAAACTTTCTGATCGCCTGGCGCGCAAGCTGTAATATCAGCTTTTCCATGCGCTATCGCCTCTGCCAGATTAGCGCATCCTGCCATGCCGCACGCCCCGCAATTCGCCCCTGGCAAAGCGCGCATAATCATATTTATCTTAGGGTCTATATCCACCCTAAAGATCTTAGAGGCATAGGCAAGCCCTAGTCCGAACAAAAGCCCCATTATTGACATTGTTAAAATAGGTATTAACATAAACTAGAACCTGAACCCGCTGAATCCCATGAACGCCATTGACATTAAAGATGCAATTATAAAAGCTATAGGCGCATCCTTAAAAGACGGCGGTATGTCGCAGAGTTCAAGCCTCTCTCTTATTCCTGACATAAATAACATTACAAGTATATATCCAAGCCCCACGCAAAAACCCTGCAACGCAGATAATGTGAAACTTGTCAAGGCATTCATCCCTGGCTTAAAAAACATCTCGCTATTTAAAACAGCAACGCCAAGCACTGCGCAGTTAACTGTAATAAGAGGAAGATATATCCCAAGAGTCCTGTAAAGCGCATGGCTAAACTTTTTTATCACCATCTCTACCAGCTGGACAAAAGAGGCAATGACCAGAATAAACGCGATCGTCCTCAAATATTCTATATGGAAAGGCACGAGTATAAAATTATAAATGGCCCATGTAATTATTGAAGCGCATGTAGTTACAAACGTAACTGACACGCCCATGTAGAGCGCAGGCTTTGTCTCTTTTGAAATGCCTATAAATGAACAAAGGCCTAAAAATTTAGAGAGTATGAAATTATTGATAAATATGGCGCCTATTATTATTGATAAAAACATGGTAAGATCCACTATACAACTCTCCTTTTCCTAGCCAGGAAATTAATACCGCCTATCAAGAGGCCTATTACTAAAAGCGCGCCAGGCGCCAAAACCAGATATAATACAGGCTCAAAACCCTTTATAACCAAAAGCCCAAAAAGCGTGCCGTTTCCCAATATCTCCCTTATACTCGCAATAAGTAAAAGAGCTAACGTAAAACCAATGCCCATTCCCAATGCATCCAGTATGGATTTTAAAACCCCAACCCTACATGCAAACGCCTCTGCCCTCCCAAGCACAATGCAGTTCACTACAATAAGCGGGACAAATATTCCGAGCGCTTTTGAAAGCTCAGGCGCATAAGCCTTCATGGTAAGCTCAACGATCGTGACAAAGGTCGCTATGATAACAATAAAACACGGGATTCTAATCTGATCGGGTATAAATTTTCTGACTAAAGATATAATGATATTTGAGCCAAGCAATACAAATGTGGCTGCGATCCCCATGCCAAGGCCATTTACAACGCTTGTAGAAACCGCAAGCGTAGGGCAAATCCCAAGCACCAGCCTGAAAGTAGGATTTTCGCTTCCTATGCCTTTAAAAAATTCGTTAAATAATTTCTTCATAGCACTCTCATGACAATATTGTTCGAGCGAGCGAAGCGAGTCGAGAACCTTTTAGAACTTCTCGACTTTGCTATCATGCTAACTTCTTTATGCCCGCTCGAAGAATATTATATGGCTTTTTTAACAAACCCATATTTTTTCGTCTTTGTAAACCTGTCTATTATAGGCACAGCTGCGTTCATGAATAATATCGAATAACACACGCCTTCTGGATAACCGCCTCTCAATCTTATTATAGCAGTGAGCGCTCCGCATCCTATACCAAAAATAATCTTGCCTTTTTTCGTAAGAGGCGAGGTCACGTAATCAGTCGCCATAAAAAAGGCTCCGAGAGTCATTCCGCCCGCAAGTATGTTAAAAATAAAATCTCCTTTAAAAAATCCTTCTTTCCCGAATATCCAGGTAATAACGCCCACTGTCCCTATGAAACTCAACGGTATATGCAAGGAGATTATTTTTGTAAACAGTAAAAATAAAGCGCCTATAAGCAGCGCTATAACGCATACCTCTCCCAGAGACCCTGCATGATTACCCAGAAATAGGCCTATATAGCTAAAATGCGAACTTACCTCTTTAGCTAAAGGCGTTGCGCTGGATACTGCGTCAGGCCACCACCTGGGATTTTTCCATGTGGTCATATAAACAGGCCATGAAATTTGTAAAAACGCCCTTCCTACAAGAGCGGGATTAAATATGTTCTGGCCCATGCCTCCGAAAATCTGTTTTCCTAAAATAATACTTACAACGCCCCCCACAATAGGTATCCAAAAAGGCGCCCCAGGCGGAAGATTATACGCGAGAAGCAGCCCTGTTAATATAGCGCTTCCGTCTAAAACTGTTTTTGGATCTCTGTTTCTAAATTTCAAAAATAACGCCTCTGTAAAAATACAGGATAAGATTGACAGAATTATTATATTTAGGCTTGATATGCCATATATATATACTCCGGCTATGCCTGCCGGTATAAGAGAAATTACCACAGCCCACATGATCTTTTTTGCGGTCTGGCCTGATTTAATATGCGGGCTTGGGGAAACAGTAAGTTTATTCATCTTTATTATTTAATAACTCTATTCCCATTGATTTTATTGAATTCAATACAGCCCTTGAAGATATGGTGGCGCCTGTAATTGCATGGATATTGTTTTTTGATAACTCTATGCCCCTTATATCTTTATCCCTGAATTGCTCCGTAAAATGAGGAGATATAGCAACTTTTGCATGTTTTTCTTTTGAGAATGCCTCTTTTAAAGAACTGATTAATGTCTTGTCGGATACTATCTCGACTATCTTTGCGCCAAGCCCAGGAGTTTCATTCTGCGAAAGCACTCTGACGCCGGTAATGGTTCCGTCTTTTTTCATACCAACCATCGTCTCTATTACACTTGAATAACCATATTTCTTTGAGGCAAATATATATCCTGCAACGCTAGCGCCCTGACCTTTAAAAACCTTCCAATATTTAACTATCCCACCTTTTTTTACAGGCTCTATCCTGTCTCCTACGGTCTCAGGCATTACCTGCTTAAGCGCCTCTTCCTTTATTGCGTCCTGCTGTTTCTGTATCCTGGTTTTAGTAAAACCGTATGTAGCTGCAAGAATAGACGCTGCTATAAGATTCACAAGAAATAAAATAAACGCAAATTTTAAAATAGTTTTCATAATCACAAGACCAGGTCTTGAGCACAGTAATTACTGTGCTCAAGACCTGGTCTTAATCTTAGCCTTTGCCAGTTTTATGAGCTGGATAAGCGGTATTTTAGACGGACATACAAAACTGCAAGACCCGCATTCAATGCAATCAAAAGGGTCATATGAACTTGCTATATCAAATCTTTCTTTTTTAGAGCTAAGCCCTATCATGCAGGGCATAAGCCCTGCAGGGCATGCTTCAATGCATCTGGAGCACCTGATACATTCAAGCTCTTTCTCTCCAAGTTTGAATTTTTTATCCAGTACAAGTATGCCTGATGTGCCTTTAATAACAGGCGCGTTCAAGTTACTTTGCGCCACTCCTGTCATTGGCCCGCCCATCACAATTTTATAAATATCAAGCTTTGGGCTCATGCCGCAATAATCCAAAACATCCTTGATTGGAGCGCCTATCCTCACTAAAATATTTTTTGCTATATTAGAAAAACTGCCTGATATAGTTATAACTCTTTCATATAAAGGCTTTCTTAAATAAACTGCCTCGTAGGCAGCAAAAACCGTCTGCACATTATTTACCACAATTCCTATATCAAGGGGCAGGCCGCCTGAAGGGACCTCTTTATTTAATAATGTCTTTATAAGCTGCTTCTCTCCTCCCTGCGGATATCTTGTTTTAAGCGCTTTTACCTTGAGCCTTGAGCCTTGCCTGTCCCGAGCGAAGCCGAGGGAAGCCTTGAGCAAAAATATAGAACTATTTATGCTCTCTATCGCGTCCAGCTTATTCTCCTCTATGCCTATAGTTATATCTTTAACTCCTAAAACCTTTGCTATCAACTCGGCGCCTAAAATTATTTCTTTTGGTT
The DNA here is from genome assembly GCA_001871815.1 of Candidatus Omnitrophica bacterium CG1_02_40_15. Classification (GTDB taxonomy): domain Bacteria; phylum Omnitrophota; class Gorgyraeia; order Gorgyraeales; family Gorgyraeaceae; genus UBA10183. Next base: position 2,690 of record MNVP01000009.1, on the reverse strand, counting down.
TTTCAAGCATTAATCGATGGTCGCATGTAAGAAAAGGTTCGCATTCTGCGCCATTTATAATAAGGGAGTCTATTTTTTTAGCAGGTGGAGGGCTTAGCTTTACTGATAAAGGAAACGCAGCGCCTCCCAGCCCCACAATACCCGCTTCTTTTATCAAAGCTATAATCTCTTCTTTTGATAAGCCTGAGATGTCTTTGGCAGGGGCTAAATCTAAATATGCCTTTATATCTTGCCCATCTGATTCTATTATAATCGCTTTGGATGAGCCTATTATAGGATGGGGGCTTTCTTCAATTGCAATAACCTTGCCGGAAATACTTGAATGCAGATTGCTGGAAATAAATCCTTTTGCCTGCGCTATCAAGGACCCTGTTTTAACGCTGTCCCCTGTATTGACTACAGGCTCTGAAAGAGCTCCTAGATGTTGAGATAGTGGCAATATTACCTTTTTAGGAGCTGGTACTGCCTCTATTTTTTTATTCCTTGTAATATTTTTAAAATCAGCAAGATGTATGAAATTTAAGTTAACCATATTTATGTATTATACAGAAAATCCGGTTTCTTGACAACCTTTTTAAGTTCGGGTATACTTCCTTATATAGGGGGTTAAAATGGCTGCCGAAGATTTCGGAAAATGCTGCACAGATTGCCAGGTTTATTGGACATGCGAGACTAAATGGTACAGAGGCGAGCGGCATGAAGACGACATGTGCTGCCCTATCTGTAATTACTATTTGACATGCCAGGAATCAAATAGATGCAAAAAGAAACAGAAATAAATGACCCCTTGGAAAGTTTTTCTTTGTATAAAGGGGCCATCCTGAACGAAGCGAAAGATCTCTAAACCCTATCTTTTTCTTTCCTTAGCTTTATTAATTTTACTAACCCTATAATAGAAAATAAAATCCCTATTGTTATAAGAACCCAGTCCCTGCCTATCTTTTCTGCAGTAAGAGATGCGAGGAACATAAACAAAAGAAATCCTATATGCATTATTATCTCAAGAGAACTAAAAATCCTGCCTCTCATCTCATCATGCATAACTTCGTGCAGCAGCGTGTTAGATGACACTATTATAGGGGCGCTAAAGATCCCCAGCGCTATCGACAGTATCCCAGCTATAAAAAAAGAAGGCATAAGTTTAAGGCAAATAGTAAACAGGACTATTATTAATCCTGTGGTTAATAATCCGAAATTGATCACTTTTCTTTTTGAAAATTTAGAGCCAAACTTTCCATATATAAGAGACCCAAAGAATAATCCTATTCCTAAAAACATCACAAGTAAACCGAGATGCTTGGTAGATGAGCGCAGCGCCTCCTGTATGAAAACTATTATTACAATATAAATAGAGCCAACCCCTGCCATAATAAGAAACATGGTGTTTGCAACCATTCTTATATCTTTATGGCCTTTTAAATACGCTAAACCCTCTTTTATGTCTCCGACAATAGTTCTCTTAGGGGCTCCTGAAAACTTCACGCTGGCCTTGCCAGATTCTACATTTTCTTTTAATTTAACAGCTACGAAAAATATCAGGCTTGCGGATATAAAATAACTTGCTGAATCTATGTAAAACCCTGCCTGAGGCCCGAATGCCGCAACTATTATGCCGCTGAATCCGAAGCTTACTATTGTAGCAATCATCATAGTTGTAGATGACAGGGAATTTGCCAGAAGCAGTTTATCTTTATGCACAATGTCTGGAATTATAGAGAGTTTTGAAGGCACGAAAAATCTCGTGACAGAAAAAATTATGAATACGATTATATAGATAGGCACCATGCTGGTAGAATATTTTATAATAAGAGGTATTAAAAACACTAAGACGCCCCTTATAATGTCGCAAGCGATCATGGTAGCTTTTCTATTCCATCTATCCACATATATGCCTGCTATGGGGCCTATAATAAATACCGGAAGTATTGTAAAGGAGAGTAGTTTTGCCAGTTCTATTGTAGAACCCGGCGTGCGGATATAAATCAAGCCTATCAAGGCCATCTGGTCCAGCCTGTCCCCGAAATTTGAAACTATCTGGGCAAACCAGAGGAGGAAAAAATTTTTATCTCTAAGAAGCTCCCTGACTCGGGCCATTAAAATTAACCTTTTTAAATTATACTTTTCAGATAATAATACCCGCCATTAACTTCTCTATTTTCAAAAATTTTAATCTCGGCTATCTTAGACAAAGCTGCCACATCATGCCATATGAGCTTTTTTAAAACTATTGGCTTATCCAAGAGAAATACCTTTATATTCTCGGGATTAGCATGTGCTGCAAGCGCTATAATGGCCTTACCGCTCACTGGCTCAAAGGTCTCCAGGCTATCATGGTATTCTATGCGTTTTATAGTTTTTTCCCGCACAATCAAATAGCCTATTCTCCAGCCAGCTGATTTCACTTTTAAAAGTATGCCAAATTTATTGCCTTTGCCATTATCTTTTACGCATTTCTTGTCTATTATATACCCATAAGGCTGCATATTTTCATGCGTCAACCTGTAAACCTTTCTGCTCATCATATCTCCTTTTTTTATGAATCAATGTCTTTTTTGAAATTTTGCGCTTTTACTGGAGCCGATGAGTGGATTTGAACCACCGACCTGAGCTTTACGAAAGCACTGCTCTACCAACTGAGCTACATCGGCATTTATATATTTTACAACATGTTACGAAAAACAACAAATTTA
>MNVP01000047.1 GCA_001871815.1 Candidatus Omnitrophica bacterium CG1_02_40_15 | reverse complement strand
TTTAACGCGTTAAACCATCCTTATTATACCAGAACTTTTTCTATTGCATAGATTGGGTTGAAAGATTTTGCTGATGGGGGCGATAATTGGTTCGAACAGGCGAAAGATTTCGTAACTACCTTAAATAGAATAGATTGTGTAGTTCGTGAGGGAAATTTAGAATCCCAGAAAGAATTTCTGGAAAAGATTGGTTCGAACTTTATTTTAAAAGAGCGGCGCTTGATTTTTTCGACGGAAAAACCGTTTTCTTTTTTCACCGAAGCCGCCCCATTTCTCAACTGGCGGAGGAGGTAGGATTCGAACCCACGAGGCCCTTACGAGCCTAACCGCTTTCAAGGCGGTCCCATTCAACCGCTCTGGCACTCCTCCGAATTTTACGAAGTAAAATTCGTCCCGAGCAACTATTGTCTTTTGCATCAAGTTGCGAGGGACTTTTGTTTAACCACACTCAACTTCGTAGGACGCCTATGGCGACCTACGAAGTTTCTATAATCTCACCACCTACGAGGAGGCCTACGGCCACCTACGCGGTTTATCATGTAAGCTTGAATATTATTCCAAACTGATCTTCTGCCAGTATTGTAAAACGCGAGTCTTTCCTTATTTGTTCCACAAGGCTATTGAAATAATTCTTGCCTGCATATCCGTATTTTACCTTAAACGTATCCTTTAGCACAGAATAAGGGTCTATTGTCTTGCCAAAAGCAACATCCCTGTAAATCTTATAAAGCTCTGGATTTTTATTATACATATAAACCGGGTCTAGTGTTACAAAATAATCATCTTTAGGATTGAGGCCTATAAAATACTGCGAGTCAGACCAGTTTGTATGAAATATTAACTCTTTTTCAGGGATGTTTTTTGCCATCCACCTGCCCACAGCCTCATAATGCCCATTTATAACCTTTGAAACAAGCGCATTGTACTTTATACCGCTGTAAGAATTGAGCCCCAGGAGCAAAAATAATATTGTCATAAAAATAATCTGCGCTTTTTTCAGGTTATCATTTACAAAAGAAGAATCTGAGATATAACATGCCAAACTAGCAAGCATTATAAGATACCCGTGGCTTAAGTATCTCTGTGATATAAATGAGAGCACCAGAAATACCATGCCAAGAGCAAGAAACGCCTTTGTCTCGAATCTGGGTTTAATAACTTTAGAAACCGCGATGCGTATCATTATGATTATTGCCATCATAACAGCAGGATAGCCCAAAAGATAATCCCTTGTATTTAACGGGAAAAACTCCGCGCCAAGCTCCAGCACCCCTGTTTTTATAGTGTAGATAGGGACAAGGATTGAGTTAAGATAAAACACAAGAAAATTATCCGGGAAATTAGGGTGTATAAGAAACCCCGCCAAAACACCGGAAAAAACTACAAAAATATTTTTAAGGGAAAATTCTTTTATGTGTACGCGCCTTACGCATTCTATTATTACCGCATAACATATAGCCATGGGGCTTGTTACATGCATAAGAGAATACAATATTCCTGCGAAAAAAAGCCATAGGTATTTTTTTTGGATTAAAAGATGTATTATCCAGAGGTTTAAAAGTATTACAAGTGTAAGCGGCCTGGGACTATTAATCGCCTCAAGAAAATTTGCCGAAAAAAGAAACCCTAAAAGCATAAAAGGGATAATCTTTCTATCGGCATATTTTCTAAGTATTAGATAAAAGCCTAAAAATAAAGCCGCCGCAGACATAAAAGCGGCAACCTTAGCTCCAAAAAATATATCTTTAAAGAATGTGAACGGGATTAAAATGGCATGATAAAGAAAATCCTTATCTGCGAAATTTCCATTAAATGTAGAAAATCTTGCCCAATGAAAATTATAGCGCGGCCCAAAATCTTTTAAAAATTCAGCCATCCTTATATGAAGATAGCCGTCTGCGTCATAAAGAGTGGGCGTGGAAAATTGCGCAAAAAAAAGAACAGCTATGCCGAGGATTAGAATAAGGCCCGATATTAGATTATGCTTTTCCATTTTTCTTTTCAGCGCAACTCTTTAAGCCCCATTATTAATTCGTCTTTCTTTTCTGCAAAATTTATTGCTGTATCTTTTGTTATTTTTCCAGCTCTGTATAAATCTAAGAGGACTTGATTAAAGGTCTGCATGCCGTACATACTGCCGTCTTTAATATAATATTCTATTTCGTGAATCTTGCCTTCCATGATAAGCTCCACTATTGTAGGCGTGGGAATCAGTACCTCAGACGCAGGCATGCGGCCTGTCCCGTCCTGCAAAGGCACAAGCCTCAATGATATAATGCCCTTTAATAATAAAGATAGCTGCATCCTGATTTCTGCGTGCTGGTGAGGCTGGAAAAAATTTACAGCCCTTTCAATAGTATGGGAAGTGCTTATCGTATGAAGATTTGCTATCACAAGCTGCCCGGTCTCAGCAGCTGTGAGCGCAATTGACATAACATCCGCTGTCCTTATGTCTCCTATAAATATCACATCAGGCGTCTGGAGCATGCTATACTCCAAGGCCTTGTGAAAACTTTCTGTATCTATCCTGATTTCCCTCTGGCTGATAACAGACCTTTTATCCTGGAACAAAAACTCTATAGGGTCTTCCAGTGTTATAATATGCTTTGCCATATTCTTATTTATATATTCTATCATGCTTGCGACAGTCGTAGACTTTCCGCTGCCTGTAGTGCCTGTTACAAGAATAAGGCCCCGCTTTTCATTGCACAAACTTTCTAAAATTTTTGCAGGAAGATTTAATTCTTCAAATGTAAGGATTTGGGTGTTGATAGCGCGTATTACTACCACAGGCGTGCCCCTTTGTTGAAAAATAGTAGCCCTAAAACGGCCAAAGTCCTTCACCCCGAAACAAACTACATTTTCTCTCTGGTCTTTATATGTGTGCTTCTGGCCTCTAGTAACCACATCTCCAACCAAAGCTTCAAGATCATGTTCATCTAAAATAGGCCCGTCCTTAAAAAGCTCACCATTAACCCTCATGCAGACAGGGCTGCCTGCCTTGAGAATAACATCAGAAGCTTTCCTATTAACCATCTCTTTTAATATATTAATCAGGTCCATAATATGACCTCCCTTTTATAGACGAAAAGATCTTTCGCTTCGCTATGAGACTCCTATTTGTCGCTTCATTACACTCGTTTAGGATCAAATTCGCCTTTGATTAATAAGGTACTTCAGCAGCTAAAATGCTCATTATTCATTCGCATTTTTTAACGCTGTTTCAGTATCGAATTTCTTTCGGAAATTCGGCGGCGCGTTTATAATTTTGTTCGAACTTATTTTAAGGAAAATCATGAAGCCAATAAAATTTTCAGGGGGCGCGGAAAAGC
>MNVP01000050.1 GCA_001871815.1 Candidatus Omnitrophica bacterium CG1_02_40_15 | reverse complement strand
ATCCCTAGTTCACTAAAGTCAAGCGCTTCACAAAAGGCATCATATGCCCGCACAGGGTCATCTTTAGTTACATAATCTTCGATTGCTTGCGGGAAGAGTTCTATCTGTTCACGGTTACCGTAGCGATATGCCATAATAAAGTCTCCTTTCAGTATTTACACATTTATTATAGCATATCCGACGATAAATTGATATAATATCGAGTAACATTTTGTATAATTATTTATGAGAGCACCGCATTAATTACGACACAGTCTGAATGTCTAAAGTGTAAAGTTGTTTGGATTAGCATGAGATATACAAAGATTGTTTTGCCATATAAGATAAAGAATAGTATTTTAGCAGTTGGCGCTCAGTCAAAGGGCGTTTTTTGTTTTGTCAAAGGCAATACTGCCTATTTGTCAGATTCAGGAGGAGACCTGAGCGATCTGGAGAATTTTAAAAAATTTGAGAGGGATATAAAAAGGCTTCAAAGAAAATTAAAAATAAAACCCATGATTATTGCATGTGACTTACATCCGGAATATGTTTCTACTAAATATGCTCTGCGAACGACGAACGACGACCGAAGGGAGTCCCGAGCCGTTCGACAGGCTCACGGTGCTTCGAATGGTGCTGAGCGAAGCCGAAGCACGAAGCCGAGGGGCGAACGGCGACCAAAGGGAGTCCCGAGCGAAGCCGAGGGGCGAACGACGAAGATACAGCATCATGAAGCGCATATAGCAAGCTGCATGACAGATAATAATATAAAAGGCAAAGTGATAGGAATTGCGTTTGACGGCACTGGTTTTGGGCTGGATGGGAATATATGGGGAGGGGAATTTTTTGTAGGGGACATAAAAGGATTAAAAAGGGCTAGCCATTTAAAATATATCCCAATGCCAGGCGGAGAAGCTTCTATTAAAGAGCCATGGCGGATGGCGTTTAGTTATCTTTATGCTATATATGGAAAATCCGCAATCCCTGAGATTTTAACCAGGTTAGATAAGAAAAAAATAGATATACTTAGCCAGATGATAGATAAAAAGATAAACTCGCCTTTAACATCCAGCATGGGAAGGTTATTTGACGGTGTTTCAGCGCTTATAGGGATATGCGCTTTTGCAGGATACGAAGGTGAGGCAGCGATTGAATTAGAGAAGATGATATTGGAGCATGGAGCGTGGAGCACAGAGCATAGAAAATATAAGTTTGGATATTTTAATGAAGCTGGAGTTGTTATAATAGATTGGGAACCAGTGATAAGAAGCGTTGTTAAAGATTTAAAGAGGGGTGTGAAAAAACCAGAGATTTCAGTAAAGTTTCATAATTCTATTTGCGATATGATAAAAGAAGCCTGTAATTTATTGAGAAAAAGATATAAGATAGGAAAGGTTTGTATGAGTGGAGGGGTTTTTCAGAATAAGTATTTGAGTGGGCGCATAAAGCCGATATTAGAAAAAGAAGGATTCAATATTTACGTACATAAAAATATTCCAACGCATGATGGCGGTATTGCATTAGGGCAAGCAGTGCTTGCTAATTTGTAGGGGACGGTCACTAACCGTCCCCTACATTGAAGAGGTAAAAATGTGTTTAGCTATACCAATGAGGATTTTAAAGATAAGTGGAGATAGGGCGGTTGTATCCAGCGGCGGGATACAGCGCACTATAGGGATTAGTTTTTTAAAAAATCCTAAGGTAGGCGATTATGTTATTGTGCACGCCGGGTTTGCAATAGAGAAATTAGATACTGTTAAGGCAGAAGAGACGTTAAAATTATTAGAGGAAATTAAATGAGGACATGACTTATGGAGTCTGCCATTGTTTCGGTGTCGGACGCCATAAGTCATAAGTCTGAATTTATCCCGCCCTTTTGGTAATTTTTTCAGCTTGCTATTCAAAAGGGCGGGATTAATTCGCACAGCAATAGAGGTTACTTATAGAGGTTGGGTTACGGCGTATTTTATACGCCGTAACCCAAGTGCTCATTAATGAAATATATAGACGAATTCAGAAACTTGGATATCGCTGAAAAATTATACAGACTGATAAATGAAGAGGCTAAAGATTTATGCCAGGTGAATTTTATGGAAGTATGCGGCACTCATACTATGGCTGTTGAAAGGTTTGGCATCAGAAGGACGCTTCCAAAGAATATAGGGCTTATTTCCGGGCCAGGATGTCCTGTATGCGTGACTCCTAAAAATTATATTGATAAAGCGATAGCCCTTACAGCTATTGACGATATTATTGTATTCAGTTTCGGAGACATGTTAAAAGTGCCTGGCACTAAATCCAGCCTTTTGAAACAAAAGTCAAAAGGCAAGGTAAAGGTTGTTTATTCAGCAATAGATGCTGCTATGTTTGCGGAAAATAATAAGGATAAAAGAATAGTATTCCTTGGAATAGGATTTGAGACAACTGTTCCGACTATAGCAGCCAGTATAAAATACGCAAAGAAGAAAAAGCTGAAAAACTTTTTTGTGTATTCTGGACATAAAATCATGCCTCCTGCAATGAAATTACTGGCAGGAGATAAACATGTAAATATAAAAGGATTTCTGTGCCCTGCGCACGTAAGCGCTATTATAGGAATAAAATCTTATACTGATATTTGCAGGAAATACAATATACCATGCGTGATAGCGGGCTTTGAACCTCTTGATATATTGCAGTCTATTTTGATGCTTGTAAGGCAGGTTAAATCAAAAAAAGCAGAAGTTGAAAACCAGTATAACCGCGTAGTCAAAGCCCAAGGCAATGTCAAAGCGCTCCATCTTATAGATGAGGTTTTTTCAGTAAATGATTCTGAATGGAGAGGCATAGGGATTATACCAAAGAGCGGATTAATCTTAAGCAAGCGATATGCGGATTTTGATATAGAGAATAATATAAATTTACCGGAACCAAAAACTAGCATAGATAAGGGATGTATATGCGGCAGTGTGTTAAAAGGCATAAAAACGCCTCTAGAATGCAAGTTATTTTCTAAAAAGTGTAATCCTAATAATCCTTACGGCGCATGCATGGTTTCGAGCGAAGGCGCATGCGCTGCATATTATAGGTACCCCGCACCACTCGCTTCGCTCGGGTACGGGGCAGGCAGAAAATGAAAACTATAACTCTTTCACATGGAAGCGGCGGAACTCTGATGCACAATTTGATAAAAGATTTATTTATAAAAAATCTGGACAATCCTTTCCTGAATAAACTCGGGGATGCTGCGCTTATAAAATCCGGGACAGAAAAACTCGCTTACACTACTGATTCTTTTGTTGTTAAGCCTTTATTTTTTCCAGGCGGAGATATTGGCAAACTTTCAGTGTGCGGCACAGTGAATGACTTGGCTGTTTCAGGGGCAATGCCTAAATATTTATCCTGTGGCATGATAGTAGAAGACGGATTTAGTTACGCTGATTTAGAGAAAATAACAATTTCTATCAGAGATGCATGTAAATCCGCAGGCGTAAATATAGTAACAGGGGATTTTAAGGTTGTTGAAAAAGGGGCTATTGACGGGATATTTATAAATACGTCAGGCATAGGAGAGGTGTTTAAGAATCAAGAGATAACTATTTCAAGGATAAAGCCAGGAGATAAGATTATAATAAGCGGTACTATAGGAGACCACGCTGCTTCAATACTTCTAGCAAGGGAAGAATTGAAATTTAAAGCCAGGATTTTAAGCGATTGCAGCCCTCTGAATAAATTAGTATCTTCAATAATATGTAAAGATATAAAATTTATGAGAGATCCTACTAGAGGCGGACTGGCTACTACTCTGAATGAAATCAGCCTTGTCTCAGGTTATAACATTGCAATAGAAGAAAAAAATATTCCTATAAAGAAACCTGTAAGAACTTTATGTGAAATATTGGGTTTTGACCCATTATACATGGCTAATGAAGGCAAGCTGATTGCAACAGTTTCTAAAGATTCTGCTGATAGTATATTGTCGAAGATGAAGAAGCATTCCCTTGGAAAAGATGCCAGTATTATAGGCGAGGTTAAAAAAGAAAAAGATGAAAAGGTTTATCTCAAAACTCAGTCAGGTGGCTTAAGGATACTGGATATGATTACAGGAGAGCAGCTTCCAAGGATTTGCTGAGAATATGACAAAAAGTAAAGTTTATCAAAAAAGATTTTATAGAGAATGGAGTAAAGATACTGATCTTATTGCGCAAGAGGTCATTGTAAAAGAAACAGACCTTTTTATTTTTGCGGAAAAGGATATTAAAAATATTGCAGAAGATATTGTAAAAAGATATAGGAAAGAGATAGAGGATTACATAAAAAAAAGGCCTGAATTCATGACAAGTCTTGAACCAATCAGAAACGATCCAATGGCTTCAGATATTATAAAAGAAATGATCAGGACAACTGGACTTGCAGGAGTTGGGCCAATGGCAAGCGTTGCAGGCGCCATAGATGATTTTTTAGGGAATGATCTTCTTAGCTATTCTAAACAGGTTATTATAGAAAACGGCGGAGATATATTTATAAAATCAGGCAAAGTTCGCACAGTTGCGATTTACGCAGGCGATTCGCCTCTCTCCAATAAGATTTTTATAAAAATAAAACCAGAGGATACGCCTCTTGGGATTTGCACATCTTCTGGCACTGTAGGCCATTCTTTAAGCTTTGGAAAAGCAGATGCTTGTGTTATAATAGCTAAATCCGCGACTTTGGCAGATGCGGTCGCAACTGCGACGTGCAACAGGATTAAGGAAAAAAAAGATATTGCGCCAAGCCTTGAATTTGCTTTATCTATAAAAGGGGTTAAGGCTGCGGTAGTAATACTTGGGAAAGAATTGGGTAGTATAGGAGATATAGAATTAACATGAATGCAGGGGACAATCCCGACCGTTCCCTGCAGCAGGAGATCAAAATGGGCTCTAAAAGAATTGTTTTAAAATTTCCCCACAGATTAGTAGACCAGCCAATAGTATATAAGATGGTAAAAAACTTTGGCCTGGAGTTCAATATACTGAAAGCATATATTACACCTAGGGAAGAAGGGCTGATGGTTCTGGAGCTTACAGGCGAAGATGAAAAACTTGAAAAGGCATTAAGATATGCAAAGTCTCTTGGCGTTACAACACAGCCTCTTTCAAAAGATATAATAAGAAATGATGCTAAATGCACTCATTGTGGAGCATGTGTTCCAATATGCCCCACAGGAGCATTAGTAACAGACCCATTGACTCGTAAGGTACTTTTTTACGATACAAAGTGCATTGCATGCGAGTTATGCATTAAGGCCTGTCCTCCGCGCGCAATGGAGCTGCATTTTTAGACTTGCGCCGCAAAAGTCTTTGCGGCATCAGCAAAATTTAACCGCCAGTTGGCAAATTTTACTTGACATTAATCCCTACCAGTATGATATAGTATAATTGATAATTTTTATTTCAAGCCTAAGAAGGGACAACTGTGGATCTATATTTTATAAATAAACCAAATCTTGATAGACTTGCAAAGTCTTTGTCTAAGACCTATAAAGTTTTTGCGCCTGTAAAATCAGATAATAAAAGATTCTACAGAAAAATAGGAGAAAATGGCCTGGGAGATTCTGTCATAGGAGAGATAAGAGCTGTAGAGCCTATAAAGAGCTTCTATTTTCCTGCCAGGACAAAAATAGCGGGATATTTTTCTAAAGACGATTCAGATAAAAAAGAAAAACCTATAGCCATTATAGGCGCGAAATCCTGCGACCTAGTGTCTTTTAAAGTAATGGACTATGTCTACGCCCAAGAGCCATTCCGCGATCCTTTCTATATATCCAAAAGAGAAACAGGGCTTATAATATCCAGCGATTGCACATGTTATGGAGATACATGTTTTTGTGTCGCAATAGGCATAATGCCATATCCTACAGAAGGTTTTGATATTAATCTTTCAGAACTCGACAATGGTTATGTGGCAGAAACAGGGTCTAATAAAGGAGAAAAGATTATAAAGGGATACTTTAAATTATTTCAGAGCGCAGATTCTTATATAGAAAAAAGAGACTCAAATAGAAAAAAGCTGAAAGAGGACTTGTTGGAGCATGTAAAGAAAAGCAGGATCCCTCCGAAGGATTCCATACAGCCTGCGTTTAAGGGTAAATTTGATTCAAGTTTATGGGAAGAAGTCTCAAAGACATGCGTTGAATGCGGCGCCTGCAACATGATATGCCCTGCGTGTCACTGCTTTATTTTAATGGACCAGAAAAAAGAAAATGGTTTTGAAAGATTAAAGATGTGGGATTCATGTTTACTGCTCTCTTTCGCAAGAGTTGCAGGAGGCGCAAATCCGAGAAAACGTTTAGCGCAGCGCTTGAGAAACCGTTTTGACAAAAAATTCAATTTTTTCCCTGATATGATAGGGAGATTTGGATGCACTGGCTGCGGAAGATGCGCCGAGGCATGCCCAGGCAAAATAGACATACGCGAAGTGCTTTCTAAACTCCAAACAACTTGACAAATCAACAATGTTGATTTGTCAAGTTGTTTGGATGGGATAATACAGGAATGATGATAGAAAATCCGTATTTGCCGATAAAGACAGAAGTGCTTAATGTGATAGAGGAAAGCCCTACTATAAAAACTTTCAAGCTTAAACCAGAAGCTCCAATACAATTTAAGGCTGGGCAGTTTATAGAAATGAGTATCCCTGGCAAAGGAGAAGCTCCTTTTACGCCGTCATCTTCGCAGTATGAAAAGGATAAATTAGAGATTACTATAATGAAGGCAGGAAGAATTACTTCCATGATTCATAATTTGAAGAAAGGCGATATGGTTGGGCTAAGAGGGCCTTATGGAAACGAATATCCTCTTTTTGAATTTGAAGGAAAGGAGATTTTACTTGTAGGCGGAGGAGTAGGACTTGCGCCGCTCAGGGCATTATTCTTGGCGCTGGCCCATGATATAGAAAAATATAAGAGCATCTTATTTTGCTGTGGCTCTAAGACTCCGTCTGACATAATTTACAAAGGCAGTGTCCTAGATAAATGGCAATCGCTGGATAAAAAAAGGATTAAATTTAGAATAACAGTTGATAAAAAGGATGATAACTGGAAAGGGAATGTAGGCCTTGTGACCACAACCCTTGATAAGTTAGATATTAATCTTAAAAATAGCGTAACAATTGTGTGCGGGCCGCCTATAATGATGAAATTTACTACATTTAAGCTTTTGGAAACAGGTTATAAGCCGGAACAGATTTATCTATCAATGGAAAAAAATATGAGCTGCGGCATTGGGAAATGCGGGCATTGCAGGCTTGGGAACTTTTATGCCTGTAAAGACGGCCCGGTATTCAGATATGACAAGATAAATCATATACATGAGATATGGGATTAGTTCTCGACTCGTCCGCCACTGTAGCAATGGCGGACTCGCTCGAACAATATCCTTCGACAAGCTCAGGACATGTTATTCTTCGAGCGGTCAGTAGGGCAGATTATGAGAGCGGAGTCGAGAATCCGAAAACATGAAAAAATTATTCGTTGATTTGGAAAAATTGAATAAGTGTGGGGAAGTGGCTGCTAAATGCAGTTATTATTATCACCCGAAAAATTCAGGCATAACTCGCCTGAGGGAAATCGGGCAGTTCTTGTATATCTGCAGGCATTGCGAAGAAGCGCCATGTGTAAATGCCTGCCCAAAAGAAGCAATAGAGAGACAGTCTGACGGGATAATAAAACGCTTTACTATGCGTTGTATCTCTTGTAAATCTTGCAGTCTAGCGTGCCCATTTGGCACAATACCGTTAGATACAATACCTTATATAATATCCCAGTGCGATGCCTGCATAGATAGAAGCGATAAAGAAGAGCCTATCTGCGTAAAGACATGTTCAATCTCTGACGCAGTGAAGTTTATAGAGATAGAAGAATCAGATAAAAACGATATATATCTGGTTGGCAAGCACGTGGCAGTACATGTAGTGCCTTGGAAGAAAGTGCATCCGTGAGATCAAGACCAGGTCTTGAGCACAGTAAACTGTGAACAAGACCTGGTCTTGAAGCGAGCTATGATAAAATATCTGTTTAATTATATAATATTTCCTGGTTTTCTGTTTACAGCAATTATAGGCCTTGCGGCGAGCTGGATAGATCGTAAAGTTACTGCGCGGGTTCAGTGGAGAGTGGGCCCACCGTGGTACCAGCCATTGATGGACATTGTAAAGCTCAGCATAAAAGAGATTACAGTTCCAAGATCCGCATCAAAGGGATTATTTTTTCTCTCTCCTATGATAGGCCTTAGCGCTGTTACGCTAGTCTCAACATTTATATGGCTTATCAACATAGACCCTAGCTCAAAGGGTTTTTCAGGAGATATTATTGTAATCCTATATCTTTTGACATTGCCTGCAATAGCTGTTATATTGGGCGCTTCCGCGAGCGGGAATCCTTTGGCATCTCTTGGCGTATCAAGAGAGATAAAACTGGTAATGGCGTATGAATTACCATTTATTATTTCCTTGATCGTACCTATTATTAAGAGCCATGGGCTTTTGAGATTGAGCGAGATTATAAGTTATCAGACTACGAACGGCCCTTTTGTCGCTAGCCTCTCCGGTATTATTGCGTTTATTGTTATGATATTCTGCATGCAGGCAAAGCTGGGGTTTGTGCCTTTTGATATGGCAGAGGCAGAGACAGAGATTATGGCAGGCACATATATAGAATATTCAGGCATGCTTTTAGCTATATTTAAACTTACAAAAACAATGCTGATGGTGGCTTTGCCGTTATTTTTGATAACATTATTCTGGCAGGGGTTTAATTTTTTAAGTATATGGAAGTATGTAATACTTTTAGTTATAATAATTTTAATAAGGAACACAAATCCGCGCGTAAGGATTGACCAGGCAGTAAGATTTTTTTGGGGGAAGATGACGTTAATGGCGGTAGTGGCAGTGATATTGGCGATAGGCGGTAAATAGCTTCTCGACTTTGCTTACGTGATATGCTCTCGTGACCGCTCGAAGAATATTATATTATATGAATATTAAATTAAAGGCTTTAACTAAATCCATATGGGTATATCACATGTCAACAGGCAGCTGCAATAACTGCGATATAGAAATACTGGATTTATTGACCCCAAGATTTGATGTAGAAAGATTCGGCATAACGCTTGTTGGAAGCGTCCGGCATGCAGATGCAATACTTGTAACAGGTTCTTTGAATTTAAAGGCAATACCTCGCATAAAACAGGTTTATGAGCAGGCGCCAAAACCTTGCGTAATTATCGCAATAGGCGCTTGTTCCTGCGGCCAGGGCATATTCAGAAATGGGCCAAATTGCCCAAATCCAGTGGATTCAGTTTTACCAGTGGATGTTTATATACCAGGATGCCCTCCAAAACCAGAGGCAATGATAGCAGGTATTGTAAAATTGATTAAGGAATTGACAGGTAAAAAATGAAAAGAGAACTGATAATTGAAAACATAAAGGTGCGGTCAGGAAAAGGCCTGATAGAATTTACGGATAAATCCAAAAACAGGATATATTTTACTATTAATAAAGCTATATTAACTCAGACAGTAAAATATCTTTTTAATGATGTAAAGGCAAGATTTTCTACTGCGTCTGGGGTTGATACAAGAAAAGCAGTTGAGATCCTATATCATTTTTCAATAGATGAAATAGGGCTTATTGTTACATTAAGGATTATTATGAATAAGCCAGATCTGGAAGTGGATAGCTTGACGCCTTTGATGAAATGCGCAGAGTGGATAGAGATGGAGATACATGAAATGCTGGGAGTGAATTTTAAAGGCCATCCGAATTTAAAGCATTTACTTTTAAAAGACGATTGGCCAAAAGAGAATTATCCTTTAAGAAGGGATTAGACAATGGCGCACAAGATTATTCCAATAGGCCCATACCACCCATTGCAGGACGAACCTGAATTTTTCAAACTGCATGTGGACGGCGAAACTGTAGTGGATATCGATATAGAACTCGGGTATAACCACAGGCTTATTGAAAAGATAGCTGAATCCAAAAGTTTTGACCAAGTGACATTTCTGGTTGAAAGGATATGCGGCATATGCTCTACTTCACATCCTTTTGCTTATGTGAACGCTATAGATGATCTGCTCGGAGTAACTCCACCTGAAAGAGCGCTTTATATACGCACAGTCATAGGAGAACTGGAAAGGATTCATAGCCATCTTCTGTGGCTTGGCTTAGCAGGCCATTTTCTTGGATATAACACAGTTTGGATGTGGGCGTGGAGATACAGAGAACCAGTGCTTGATATATTCGAGCGCGTCACAGGTAACAGGCAGAACTATGCAATGATGAAACCTGGCGGAGCAAGAAGGGATATATCTGAAGAGGATTTCCCATGGATAAAAAAGACGTTAAGGGATTTAATTCCAAAGGTTGACATGTTTAAAGGCGCTGTAATGGATGACCCTGTTATTCATGCCAGGACAGAAGGCGTGGGGGTTCTTACAAAAGAAGATGCGCATGATTATTGTGTAGTCGGGCCTACTGCAAGGGCGTCTGGCGTAGGCATTGACGTCAGGAAAGACGACCCGTATGCGGCATACGATAAAGTAGAATGGAAGGTAATTACACGGGAAGGCGGAGATGTCTACAGTAAAGCTGTTGTAAGGATACTTGAACTTTATGAATCTATAAATATAATAATTCAGTGCCTTGATAAGATGCCAAAAGGCCCGATAGATATAAATATAAAAGATATACCTCCTGGGGAAGGGATTGGAAGGCATGAAGCGCCAAGAGGAGAGGTAATTCATTACATCATGTCAGATGGCGGAAATAGCCCTGTCAGGCATAAGATAAGAGCGCCTAGTTTTATGAATATTGCCTCAAATAAAAAAGCAGTAATTGGAGAGACTATATCAGACGCTACAATAATCCTGGCTGCAGTTGACCCATGTTATTGCTGCACAGAGAGAATGGCAGTGGTAGATTATAAGACGGGTAAAAAATTAATGGATGGCCAGGATTTAATAAGGCTTTCGCAGGAAAAGACAGAAAGATTGAGAGGGCGGCATAATATGCCGCCCCTACAATAATGTAGGGGCCGATTATTAATCGGCCCGAAAAATAATAATGAAAATGTTATTAGAGCCAATATTGGTTTCAATAATAGCGGGATTATTTATATTACTGATACCTAAAAGATTCAGGAAGGTTATAGAATTTTTCAGCCTTATCACGTCTTTATACCTGTTCATAGGGTCAATAAATATATTTTGTAGGGGAGGATCAATGATCCTCCCCTACAGTGCGGGTTATTTGTATGTAGACAGTTTGTCCAGGTTTATCGTGCTCGCAATAGGTTTTTTCGGATTTTTAGTTACATTGTATTCAATGCGCTTCATGTCTTCTTATAAGGACGTTTCTTCTTATTATACCTATATAATATGGACGATTGGCGCGTCAATCCTGGCTGTAATTTCAAATAATGTGATACTTCTTTTAATTTCATGGGGTTTTCTGGGCTTTACGCTTTACGGCCTTATAAATATATCAGGCCCAAAGGCAGCTATAGTAAGCAAGAAAACATTTATTATAATAGGCGGCTCAGATAGCCTTATGATACTTGGTTTTGGTATGATATGGCTTATAACCAAATCCTTGAATTTAAGCGATATGAGGATAGACATAAATGCGCCTTTGGCCTTCTGGGCGTTCTTACTTATAATAATAGGAGCGTTTGCAAAAGCAGGCGCAATGCCTTTTCATACATGGATACCCGGAGTTGCGCAAGAAGCGCCTATCAGCGTAACTGCGTTTTTACCAGCAAGCCTGGATAAATTACTAGGGATATATTTACTAGCTAGGCTAGCGCTGGATGTGTTTATTCTGAATAGTTTTACTTATGCAATTCTTATGGTAGTAGGTTCAATTACGATAATAGCAGCTGTAATGATGGCTCTAGTTCAGCATGATTTAAAAAAACTTTTAGGTTATCATGCGGTAAGTCAAGTTGGTTATATGGTGCTTGGCATAGGAACAGGCAACCCTATAGGTATTGCGGGTGGGCTTTTCCATATGCTGAATCACGCTATATACAAATGCTGCTTGTTTTTATCAGCTGGTAATGTAGAATATAAAACAAAAACATCTGAACTGGATAATTTAGGCGGGCTTAGCAAGATGATGCCAATAACATTTTTTACAACCTTAGTTGCATCCTGCGCAATATCAGGTGTTCCTCCTTTTAACGGATTTTTCTCAAAATGGATGATTTATCAGGGTCTGATAGAGAAGGGAAAATCAGGCGGGATATTATGGATAATATGCCTTGTGGCAGCTATATTTGGAAGCGGCCTTACTCTAGCGTCTTTTATAAAATTAATACACGCAATTTTTCTAGGAACACCGAGTCACGAACGACGAACGACGACCGAAGGGAGTCCCGAGCGAAGCCGAGGGGCGAACGACGAACGACGAAACGAGGTTTCTTGGCAGATGTGGCTTCCAGCGCTTATCCTGGCAATTCTATGCATAATATTCGGAATATTTGCATACAATATTCCTTTGAAGCATTTTATAGTTCCAGCCTTAAATACCGGCCTTAGTTTTATAGGGACATGGCCTTCTTTAAAAGCCACTTTATTTTTGTTAATAGGGCTTGCCATAGGAGTTATAATATATTTTCTTGGGAATTTTAAAGGCGTAAGGGTTAGCGAATCTTACATAGGCGGGGAGCAGATACAGGAAGATATGAGGCTTTCCGGAACAGAATTTTATAATACTGTAAAAGAACTTGGGTTACTAAAGTTTATTTATAAAAAAGCAGAGTCAGGCATTTTTGATATATATGAGCAGGGAAAGTCAATTGTTTTTGGGATAGGCGGATTTTTCCAGTATCTGCATAATGGCGTTCTTCCAACATATTTAGTATGGACGCTTTTGGGCATGGTGGGGTTATTTTTATTCTTATTGAGGTAACTTATAAGTCCGAATTTATCCTGAGAATGCGACAAATAGGAGCATCCGAAAGATCTTTGAGATTGCTTCGTCGCTTTGCTCCTCGCAATGACATGCGAGAATAACAGAGAATTGTTCTATGGAACTGCATATACTTTTAATATTCATGATTTTTGCTGCAATAGTTGCGATTGAAGTAAAGGATCTTCTTTCAAGCGTAATTGCTGTAGGGGCGGTTGGCTTTGCGTTATGTTTGGCTTTTCTTGTGCTTAAGGCGCCAGACTTGGCAATTACACAGTTAGTGGTAGAGATATTGTGTTTAATTATTCTAATCAGAGCCACAATTAATAAAGACCTTCCGCTTGTTATCGAAGGCAGATGGGTTTTTAATGCACTTTCTACGCTTGGATTTATTGCTGTTTTCTTATTGTTCAGCTGGCTGGCATTAAGAGAGCTTCCTCGTTTTGGCGAACCTATAATGGAGGTTGTAAAAAAATACCTGCAAGAAGGCGTATCCAAGACAGGCGCAGTTAATATTGTAACTGCTGTAATACTGGATTTCAGGGCATATGACACCTTGGGAGAGGCAACGGTTTTATTTACTTCTGTAATAGGTATAATGGCGATATTGCGCAAGCCGGGGAGAAAGAAGAAAGAATGATAAATAATCCAGAAACAGGCATGACGCTGATAGTAAAAACAATTACGCGGCTGACAGTAGGGCTGATCCTGCTTTTCGGCATTTATATTATCTTGCATGGCCATCTTTCCCCGGGAGGCGGTTTTGCAGGAGGGGTGATTGTAGCGTTATCTTTTGTGCACCTCATGCTTGCTTTTGGAAAAGATGTTGCTGTTTCTAGAGTTTCAAAGAATCTGGCATCAAATCTGGAATCCATTGGAGCAATGATGTTTTTACTAGTAGCATTGCTGGGGTTTTTAAGAGGGTCGTTCTTTTTGAACATCTTAGCGAAAGGAAGCCCTTTTAATCTTTTCAGCGCAGGCACTATACCTTTGAGCAATATCGCAATAGGCATAAAGGTCGGCGTAGGGTTATTTGCAATTTTTCTGGCATTGGTAGTATTGGAGAGATCAAAGTAAGGATTGTATTATGATACTTTATTTTTTATGTCTTATATTATTCTGCGTTGGGCTTTACGGCGTATTGCGCAAGCGAAACATTGTAAAAATGATAATCGGGCTAGGTATAATGGAATATGCCATGAACCTATTCTTTGTGCTCATGGGCTATCGTTTTCATGGAAGAGCGCCTATAGATGCCAAGGACCAGAACATACTTAATATGGTAGATCCGCTTCCTCAGGCATTGGTATTGACTTCTATTGTTATAGGCCTTGGGGTTACAGCGCTTGTTATATCCATTGCGATTAGAATTTATGAAAAATACGGGACATTTGATATCACAAAGATAAAGAGGCTTAAGGGCTAATGAATAGCGCAACTATAATTCCTTTATTTGTAATTATTCCGCTGGCTGCAGCGTTTTTGATATCGCTTGTAGGCAAATTTATCAAGCGTTCCAGCGAGACTATAATTTTTATAAGCAGTTTGGCGCTTCTATCCTTTTCTCTTTATGCCAGGTTTTTGCTTAATTCTAGCGCTGGAAAGATCATGATTTACAAGATAGGCGGTTGGACGCCGCCATTTGGCATTTGCATGGTGCTGGATGGCCTGTCTTGTTTTATGCTTATAACTGTAAACCTTATTGCATTTTTTGTAGCAGTATATTCTTTGCCCTATATGGAACAATACACTGACAAACCAAAGTTTTTTACATTATTTTCTTTAATGGTCTGTGGTATGAATGGCTTGATAATAACAGGAGACTTATTTAATCTTTTTGTATTTCTTGAGATTGCTTCTATTGCCAGTTATGCGCTGGTAGCATTTGGCACAGAAGCAGAAGAGCTGGAGGCATCTTTTAAATATGCGATTATGGGCTCTGTTGCCTCAACTTTTATTTTTATAGGTATCGCATTTTTATACAGTTTTACTTCTACTTTGAATATGGCAGATATGGCCAGGGTTTTAAGCAATAAGCAGAATGAATGGGTTATACCTTTTGTAGGGGTGCTGTTTTTAATGGGGTTTGGATTAAAATCCGCTCTTGTTCCGTTTCACGCATGGCTTCCAGACGCTCATCCGTCTGCCCCTGCTTCGATTTCTGCCATGCTTTCAGGAGTTTTAATAAAAACGCTCGGAATTTATTCACTGATTAGGATTTTCTTTAATATAATAGGCGCTACTCAAGGCTATCTTACAGTATTGATGTTTTTAGGAGCCATCTCTATGATAGTAGGAGTTGTGCTTGCCTTGTCGCAATGGGATTTAAAGAGATTACTGGCGTATCATTCTATAAGCCAGATAGGTTATGTGATATTGGGTATTGGGCTTGGGACGCCTCTAGGGATACTTGGCGGGCTATTCCATTTATTTAACCATTCAGTTTTTAAGTCGTTACTTTTTTTGAATTCAGGCGCAGTAGACTACGCTACTGGCACAAGGGATTTAAAAGAAACAGGCGGCCTTGGGAAACTAATGCCAGTAACTGCAAAAACTAATCTTGTGGCTTCAATGTCTATCGCAGGCATACCGCCTTTTAATGGGTTTTTTAGCAAGGCCATAATTATTATCGCATGTTTACAGAAAGGCAATTTTGGATATGCTATTTGCGCAGTGATAGGAAGCATCCTTACCCTGGCCTCATTTATGAAGGTGCAAAAGTTTGCTTTCCTTGGAGAAATAAAAGATAAATTTAAAAATATCAAAGAAGCGCCTTTTGCGATGCTATTTTCCATGGTATGCCTTGCTATTATATGTATATTCGGCGGCCTTCTGCTAATACCGTCTTTGAGGTTTTTTCTGGATGATGCAGTAGCTGTAATATTAAAAGGCACAGGCTATGCTGGTGTTGTTTTGGAGGCAGCAGCAAAATGAAGACCCATTCGACAAGCTCAGGGTCATCCTGAGTGCCTCGACTGCGCTCGGCATGTTTCGAGGCATGGTGAGTAGAGTCGAACCACAAGCGACGAATGGAATGAGGAGCGCGTCGAAGGATGAAGAGTAAGATTGTATTGTTCATAATAGGATTTCTGGTATGGGCTTTTTTGACATGGCCTCTGGGCCTCCAGCATTTAATAGTCGGATTGATAGTTTCGGCTTTTGTTACGTTTATAACAGGTGATTTATTTAGCCAAAGGCCCCATACCATTCGCTTCGCTCAGGTACGGGGCACGCCCCATCATTTTGGGCATATAACAAGATATCTCTGGTTTTCTTATTATGTGCCTGTATTTTTGTGGGAGTGCCTGAAAGCGAATATAGATGTTGCAATGAGAGTATTAAATCCAAGGCTTCCAATTAATCCAGGAATTGTAAAAGTGAAGACTACTTTGAGATCTGATACAGGATTGACATTTCTTGCGAATTCGATCACCCTTACTCCAGGGACATTATGCGTGGATATTGACGCTGAAAATGGGGTCCTTTACATTCATTGGATTGATGTAAAAACGCAGGATGTAGATAAGGCAACGCAGGAAATAGCAGGTAAATTTGAAAATATTCTGAAGAAAGTATTTGAGTGATTATATGAAGAAAAATATACGCTGGTTAATTGGTTTTGGTATTCTGGCAGCTAGTTTATTATTTATAATGCTGTATCCTATACCGTCTTTATTGAGCTGGCAGTCTAGTTTTCTGGCGCATTGTTTTTTCATTCTTATGCTTTGTTTTGTAATGTGCCTTTTCAGGGTTATGGCTGGCCCAACGCCTGCTGACAGGGCAGTTGCAATTGATACGCTTGGGATTCTGATAGTAGGTTTTTGCGCAATCTTAAGTATTTCTACAGGAAGGGACTGGTATCTGGATATTGCTATTGCATGGGCATTACAGAGTTTTATAGGAGCTCTTGCGCTGGCAAAGTATCTGGAAGGAAGAGGTTTTGATGAATAAACGCGGAACTACGCAGAACTGAAAAACTTATCGCGGAATTAACGCGGAAGGTAAAAATTATGCAACAAATAATAGGATATATTTTTATTATATTGGGATTAGGATTTGATGTATTTGGATGTATTGGATTGCTAAGGCTTCCTGATGTATATAACAGGCTGCAAGCTACGACCAAATGCGTTACGCTTGG
>MNVP01000004.1 GCA_001871815.1 Candidatus Omnitrophica bacterium CG1_02_40_15 | reverse complement strand
GACCTGCGCTGTTCGCGGCTGCACAAGAGTTTCGGCATACCAAAGGAAAACGGCCTGAGTGATTACCTGGTCGGCAATATAAATCTTGACGCGGCAATCAAACCAACCAGAATAGAAAACCTCAGCCTGCTTGCGGCAGGCTCGACCCCGCCAAACCCGGCGGAATTGCTGCATTCAAGCAAGATGAAGTCGTTCCTGGAAGAGGCCAAAAAAAGATTTGACAGGGTTGTCATAGACGCCCCTCCGATACTTACAGTGACAGACGCCGCTATTCTGGCCAATATTGTCGATGGGTGCATAATGCTGGTCAGGTGCGGCAAGGTGCCTATAGAAGTTGCGTTAAGGTCAAAACAGAAATTAATCGAATCTAAAGCGCATGTGCTTGGCGTTTTGCTGAATAATGTGGATTACGGGAAAGAAAATTATTACTATTATTACTACTACAACGAAGACGAAAAGAGGAAAAATGCATGAGGCTGCTTTTTCCGATATTATTATTGAGATATGCCTGATATTTCTGATAGTTTTTTTGCCTTTTGCGTTCGGGGCAGTAGGAATAGGCCCTCAAATAGTCCTTATCTCTATATGTGAAATAGTATTTTTATTGTTTCTTGCCAAAGCATCAAAAATCCGCCAACCTGTTTTTTCAAAAAATATATTTACATGGATAACCGTAGTTCTATTAGCTGTAATGATTTTTCAGGTTATACCTCTTCCGAAATCCATTCTTAAAATATTATCTATCAATAGTTATAATATATATATGGATTTTTTGCCGGGTTATAAAGAGGGTTCTTTTTGGCGTACCTTAAGTTTTGACCCGTTGTCTTCAAAAATCGAATTATTTAGAATAATGTCCTACGGTTTGGTCGCAATTGTTATAATAAAAAACTTTAATAAAAAAAAACAGATAACAAGACTTTTGACTGTTATAGCCGTGACAGGTTTTTTAGCCGCCTGTTTTGGTGTTATACAAAAATTTACATATAACGGAATGATTTATTGGGTTCAGTCGGTACCTGAAGGAGCAGGGCCTTTTGGGCCGTTTGTAAACAAAAATCATTTTGCCGGGCTTATGGAGCTTGCTATACCTATGGCAATGGCGCTTGTTTTTATAGAAAATAAATTTGCAAAAAAAGTATTGTTTGCTTTTATGGCGATAATCATGTCTTTGGCTTTATTTTTAAGCATGTCAAGAGCCGGCATATTAAGTTTTCTTGCCGCCCTGTCTGTTGCTACAGCCATTTTATTTTTACGCAGTTCTTTGGGCAAATTTACACTTAAAAAGCATATTTTTTATTTGATACTAACCGTTTTAACTGCAATATTTGCTATATTTTTTATATTAAAAGAGCCGCTTATTGAAAGATTTTCAACAGCGCATGACGCATTTTTTGCCAGGACTGCTGTATATAAAGACATATGGAGAATGTTTATGGATTTTCCTATTTTTGGCACAGGCGCAGGCACATTTGCAAATATTTTTTCTATGTATAAAACATTTTATGCAGAAAAAGTTTTTACGCACGCTGATAGCGACTGGCTGCAATTTTTTGCGGAATACGGCTTGATAGTTTTTTTATCCATAATAATTTTAATATGGGTGTTTTTAAAAGATATCTTATATAGGCATTTTTTGGGTAAAGGCCGGTCTTCGGGCCCAAGGCATGACAGGTTTGTGCTAGTTGTTTTATTGTCCTGCGCGGTTTCAATCATAAGCATAATATTTCACGGATTTGTAGACATAAATTTACATATACCTTCCAACGCGTTTTTGTTTTGTGTTATAGCGGCGATAGCTTTTGTTGTTGCGCACGGTAATTTTCATGACGATACAGATATAAAGGCAATGAAATGACAGCAACGATCCGTAAAATACAGGTAATTTTTATAATTTTTTCAGCAATATTTACGTACAGCCAGGCTGTTTTGTGGTGTAAATATCTGGTAAAATCAGCGAATATAAATTCATGCCCTATAAACGCAGCTTTATACCTGTCTTCAGGCATGGAGTATCTTAAATCAGGCGATAGCGCCAGGGCAAAAGAGTGGATTGACCGCGCTTTAAGGCTTGACCCTAAAAATGCCGATAGTTATTTTGAGGCAGGCAGGGCCTTGATGGACGTAAAAGATAAAGCCGCTGCTTATAACTATTTCAGGCAGTCGATAATTATTTCGGATAATTATGAAAGAGACATACTCAACATTGTTTTTCAGGCAGCAGCCTCGCCCGAAGAGCTGCGTCAGGTGGTGCCGCAGGATGCGCAAAGAATGTTTTTGCTCGCAAAGTTTTACGACGAGAAAGATATGTGTGACATAGCCGTTGACGAATTTCGCAGCGCATTAAAGTTTAACCCTCAGTTTTCAATAGAGCCGTACCTGTATTTTTCCGATAGCGCCAGGGAAAGAAAAGATTATGATTTTGCGGCCCAGATATGGAAACATTATCTGGGTTTAAATCCGAAAGACATGATAGCGCTAAAACGACTGGGCAGCGTATATATTGATAAGAAAGATTATGCTTCGGCTGAAGATTGTTATTTGAAAGCAGTTTCAATAAGTCCTAATGATATAGAAAGCCTTAATTATTTAGGATGGATTTATTATTTAAAATACGGTTTTGCCAAAGCGATTAAACATTATGATAATGTATTTAAAAATATTCGTCCGAGCGCGAATACCTATTTTCTTTTGGGCATGGTGTACTATTCTGAAAAAAAATATGAACCGGCGCTGGAAAATTTTAGGAAATCGGTAGATATGGATCCGAAAAGTTTATGGGTGAGGTATTATCTTGGACAGGCGTATTTTCAACTTGGTAAGTATAATCAGGCAATTTTGACTTATAGAGAATACCTTAAAATGAAACCGCAAGAGTTTTATGTTTTAAGGTATTTTGCTATGGCATTAGAGAAAAATGGTGATAGCGATGAAGCGTTGGCCGCCTATAAAAAGGCTATAAGCATAAAACCTACCGATGAATTTACTGTAGAGGCAATAAGCCGCATAGAAAAAGACAGGCAAAAATGAAAATTGTAAGCATAATTGGGGCGCGGCCGCAATTTATAAAGTATTTTATGGTTTCAAAGGCGCTTAAAAAATATAAGATAAAAGATATCCTTATCCATACAGGCCAGCATTACGATTATCTTATGTCAAAGGTTTTTTTTGACGAGCTTCATATAAAAAAACCGGATTATAATCTTGGCGTGGGTTCCTGCGAAAGAGATTGGCAGATAAAAAAAATATTTAAAAGATCAAAACAAATACTCGTCAAGGAAAAACCCGACGCTGTTTTGGTTTATGGGGATACTAATTCTACGCTAGGAGGAGCTATTGCCGCTATAAAAGCCAAAGTGCCGCTAGCCCATGTTGAGGCAGGCCTGAGAAGTTACGACAAGAATATGCCTGAGGAGAAAAACAGGGTTTTGACGGATCGTTTGTCATCGGTTCTTTTTTGCCCTTCAAAAAGGGCGGTTTTAAATTTAAAAAAAGAAGGATTCAGGCAGGCGGCTATTTTTAACACAGGCGATGTTATGTATGACGCCCTGCTTTATTCAGTCGATAAGGCAAAGAAAAAGACAGCGATATTTAGAAAACTAGGCGTTAAAAAAAAATCTTACTGCCTTTTTACAATGCACAGGCAGGTAAATACGGATAATAAGAGAAATTTTGAGAAAATAATAAATTTTATCAATAAAGTTTCGCGCGATAATATAATCGTATTTCCTATGCATCCCAGGGCAGGCAAATGTTATAAAAAAATCAAAGCAAGATTTTCAGGTAATGTCAGAATTGTAAAACCCGTAGGTTATCTTGACAGTGTAGCTTTATTAGCAGGCAGCAGGTGTTTATTTACTGATTCAGGCGGGATGCAGAAAGAGGCGTATTGGCTTGGTATTCCGTGCGTTACACTTCGTGAAGAAACAGAATGGCCGGAAACGCTTAAAGGCGGGTGGAATGTTTTGTTAAAAAATTACAAATGTTTTAAGAAACCAGGAAGCCGCAGGGAGCCTTTTTATGGCGATGGCAGGGCTTCGGAGAGGATAGCGGGTGTTTTGATAAAATGGATAAAAATTTTATAGGGCTTATAGGCGCTGGATATTGGGGAAAGAATCTGCTGCGTAATTTATACCAGATGGGAGTTTTGGCTGCCTGCTGTGACAGCGATGAGAATATATTGGGTCGGGCTAAAAAAGAATTCCCGGGAATAAAATGCGTAAAGACGCCCGATGAATTATTCAAGGATGCGCGGATAAAAGCGGTTGCTGTAGCTTCGCCGGCATCAACGCATTGCGGGATTGTTGAAAAAGCGCTGCATAAAAATAAGGATGTTTTTGTTGAAAAACCGCTGGCTTTAACCCTGAAGGAGGGCAGGGAGCTGGTTGATATAGCAAAAAGAAAAAAACGTATTTTAATGGTGGGCCATATATTGCATTATCACCCGGCGATAATAAAACTAAAAAGCCTTATAAATGCCGGCGCCCTTGGTAAGATTCAGTATATTTATTCCAACAGATTAAATATAGGAAAACTCAGGACAGAGGAAAATATACTTTGGAGTTTTGCGCCGCATGATATATCTGTTATGCTTATGTTGGTCGGAGAAGAACCCGTGAACGTCGTTTGTTTTGGCGGAGATTATGTTAATAAAGGCATATACGATACAACCATGACAACCCTTGAATTTAAAAGCGGCCCTAAGGGCCATATATTTGTCAGCTGGCTTCATCCGTATAAAGAACAGAAATTGATTGTTGTAGGTTCTCAGGCGATGGCGGTTTTTGATGACTTGACTTCAGAAAAATTATTTTTGTATCATCATAAAATAGAATGGAAAAACGGTAAGATACCTGTTGCGCATAAGGCGGATTATGAAATTGTGCCTGTTGAGAAAAAAGAGCCGTTAAGAGAGGAATTGGAGCATTTTGTTCAATGCGTTAACGGGAGAAAGCAGCCCGATACCGACGGTTATGAGGGCTTAAGGGTCCTTAAAATATTATCATTATGCGAAAAATCTTTAAAAGCAGGGAGATAAGGCAATGAAAAAAACTTTTTTTGTTCATGAAAGCTCATATGTAGATGAAAGCGTAAAAATAGGAAAGGGCACCAAGATATGGCATTTTTCACATATACTAAAAAATACAAAAATAGGGAAGAATTGCAGTTTGGGGCAGAATGTAATGGCAGGGCCGGATGTCATTATAGGCAATAATTGTAAAATACAGAATAATGTTTCTATTTATAAATGCGTGACTTTAGAAGACGATGTATTTTGCGGCCCATCTATGGTTTTTACAAATGTCATAAACCCGCGCGCATTTATAGAAAGAAAAGATGAGTTTAAGGATACACTTGTAAAAAAAGGCGCGACTATAGGCGCAAACGCTACTATAATCTGCGGTGTTACTATTGGTGAATACGCCTTGATTGCCGCAGGCGCCGTTGTTACCAGGGATGTTCCGGCGTATGCTCTGGTTATTGGAGTTCCTGCAAGGTTTATGGGATGGGTATGTAAATGCGGAGTGGCGCTCGTGCATTTTGATAAATCAGGTAAAGGCGTCTGCGCAGAATGCCACAGCAGGTATAAATTACAGAACGATATTTTAAAAGCTGTAAAATAGCAAAACAAAGAGGTATAAATTTTTGAATACTTTTACAAAAAATACAATACATACAATATTCACAAATTTGGCAATTTTGGTAATTGGGTTAATTCCTTCCATAATCATTGCCAGAGTTTTGGGGCCTGAAGGTAAAGGCATCTATGCGCTTTCTACTGTTTTTGTCAATTTTTTGATGGTTTTTGCAAGTTTAGGCATTTGTTCCGCGGTTAATTATTATGTTGCGCATAAAGATTTCCCTCTTCCTGAAATTTTTGGAAACACACTCGTTATTACTTTAGTAGTAAGTTTATTTTCAATGGCAGCCGGAGCTGTCTTTATTGTATTGTTTTCCGGCAAAACAATAAGTGGGGTTCCAACTTCATATCTATATTTGTCTTTATTTCTTGTACCTTTTTGCCTGATTATTTTAAATCTAGGCCATATTTTTATAGGCCTTCAAAAAATAAAGCAATATAATTCCATAATGATAATAAAGAATTCATTGGATCTATTATTTATATTTGTACTGCTCTATATTTTTAAATTTGGCATAACAGGGGCCATTGTAAGCCATATATTTTCTGTTTTAATATCAAGTTTTATAGTTTTTGTGTTGCTGTCGCGGCTTATAGGCAAAATTTCTGTAAGACTGCATATTGATTTTATAAAAAAAATATCTGCTTACGGCGCGAAAGCGTACTTAAACGGTATTATAAATATTTTCAGCTATAAAGCCGATATATTTCTGGTGAATTTTTTTCTTAATCCAATGCAAGTCGGTTTTTATGCTTCTGCTGCAGTGCTGGCAGGGCAATTGTGGATAGTTTCCAATGCTGCCTCAATGGCTCTTTTTCCAAGTATCACCGGAGAAACCGATGAACATAAACGCAGACGATTTACGCCTTTTGTCTGCCGGGCATCATTATTAATAACGTTTATTATGGTTTTATTTTTTTATTTTTTGAGCGGCTGGCTCATACCTTTTATTTATTCGTCAGTTTTTAGTCCTACAATAAAGCCTTTCCAAATACTGCTTATAGGAGTTGTTTCTTTGGTTACATGGCAGATTTTATCCGGTGATTTGTCAGCCCGGGGAAAACCGGAATTAAACACATATATTTATGGTTCGAGTATTGTTCTAAACATAATACTAAATATTATTTTAATACCTAAAAAAGGAATTATAGGCGCAGCGTGGGCTAGTGTTTTTTCATATACTGCAGCTTCTATCGGGGCTCTTTATATATATTGCAGGATTACAGGTAATTTATGGACACAAGTCATATTGCCCCAAAAAGATGATTTTAAAGCATATGTCAGGATTATCAATAATATATGGAGAAGGAACGATGCTGGTTGATAAGGCGATATTTTGTTTGATGTGGGTTTTTGTTTTTATCATTCCCTGCGATATGACGTTAAGTTCGTTTTCGCCATTTTTAGCCAGGTTTAGTTATTGGGGCCCTACGTTGTTCGTATTGCTGTTCATTTTTTCTATAATTATAAAAACAAAGAGGGGTATCAGGGAAAATGCAAATTTCCCGTGGGCATTCTTATTATTCTTTATTTTTTTTATATCCTGGATCTTTTTAAGCTATTTTTGGAGCCAGGATCAGGCGGCAACTTTTAATATTATAGGATACTATTTAAGGCAGAATATTCCTATAGTATTTTTTCTTATCTTATTTATCAAGAGCGAGCAGCAGATTTCCAGCCTGATGAAAGCGTATTTACTCGGAGGGTTAGTTTCGATAGTGGGGATTTTTACCGCCTTTTTGTTAGGAATGACTTATGAGATGGCTTTTACTGTGCGTTATAGTGCAATCGGTTTTGACCCGAATGATTTAGCCCTGACCATAGGCCTTGGGATACCTATGGCATGGAGCATAATATCAGCTGGCAAAAGAAAAGCCATGGATTTATTGTATTTTCTATATATACCGTTATGCATAGCCGCGGTTTTTCTAACCGGTTCAAGAGGCGCGTTTGTATCTGTTTTAATAGCGATTTTGATTATACCTTTGATAAATTTTAAGCAATCGTTTTGGCTGAAAGTATTGTTGGTATTTACTTTGGTGGCAACAGTTTATTTATCGATTTATTTTCTGCCGCCAGAGCTGTTTGAACGTTTTTGCGGGATTCCCAGAGAATTGGAAAGCGGCAGCCTTGCGCAGAGATCCTATATCTGGCAAGCCGGTTGGAATGTTTTTCAAGAGCATCCTATATTCGGAGTCGGCGCAGGAGCTTTTTATTCTTCGGTAAATAAATTTTTTGGCGGAATGATAGTATCACACAACGCTTTTATTTCAATCTTGACGGAAGAAGGGATAGTAGGATTTATATTTTTTGTTTTAATGCTGGTAGGATTGATTACACGGATTAAAAAAATGCCGGTATTGCAAAGAAATATCTGGTTTGTAATTATATTTATATGGATGGTAGGGGCATCTTCTCTGACATGGGATTATTATAGGCAAACATGGTTTTTGTTTGGCCTGACCGCGGCCCAAATTTCTGTTTTAAGCAGGTCTTAAATGTCGAATAGTCATAGAAAAAAATTGCAAGTTGTGCATGTGCTGCCCAGCCTTCAGCAGGGCGGGGCTGAAAGTATCGCTGCGCATATTATAACGAATTTGAATGCAGAAAAATTCAAAACCGCAGCGATTGTCTTTAATGACCCAACAGGCAGCGATTTGGAATCTTTAATCAATAATAAAAAAATTGATATTTTTTATGCAGGTAGCCATATAAAGGGCGGATTAAAATTTTGTTTGCGTATAGACAACATAATAAAAAAGATTAAACCCGATATAGTGCACACTCATTTGGGGGGGTTATTATATTCTTTTCCTTCCATTTTTTTGAGGCGCGTTCCTGTGAAAGTGCACACTGTGCACAATCTGGCGAGAAAAGAGGTCAATGGTAAAGCGCTTTTAATTTATCGATTAGCCTATATGTCCGGGGTTATTCCTGTAGCTATTTCCGGAGCGGTTAAAGATAGCATGACAGAAGTTTACGGGTTGCGTAATTTCCCGGTAATTCCAAACGGCATACCGGTAGACATATATCAGAATGCCAATATTAAAAAACCCGTATGGCGCAGCCGGGAAGGCTTAAAGGAAGAAGATATTATTTTTGTTTGTGTAGCCGGGTTGAGGCCTCAGAAAAATCATGCCTTGCTTTTGGAGGCATTCGCAAAAGCAGCATCATTGAATCCAAACATCCGTTTATTGCTTGTGGGCACAGGGGAAACGGAGCCTGTTATTAAAACGACAGCCAAGAATCTGGGTTTATCCGATAAAGTAAAATTTTTGGGTTTGCGTACAGATGTTTCTGATATTCTTAACGCCTCGGACATTTTTGTTTTATCATCGAAATATGAGGGGGATCCGCTTTGTATAAAAGAGGCTATGGCATCAAGCCTGCCAGTTATAGCTACCTCAGTCGGCGGGGTTTCCGAGATCATAGTGGATAATAAAACAGGCTTGCTGATACCCGATGGCGATGCTATTGCTTTTGCAAATGCCATAGAGCGCATGGCAAAAGACCCAGAGATGCGTAAATCAATGGGCAGTATTGCCAGCCATATTGCTGTTGAAAAATTTGATGTTAAACTAATGGTAAAGGCGTACGAAGAATTATATACGAGGGCGATGTGCGGTTAACCGATAAGGTTTTTTGGGAAGCATATTACAAAGAAAAGCCTGTTATATCCCCGAGGCAGAGTGGAAATAAATTGAATTTTTTTTTAAAAAAAGTCCTGGGGAACGGGTTTATTAATTATTGGCGAAAAAATGTAGTCCATAATCATGAAGAGCATGTTTTATGGGATGTTATTTATGATAAATATTTGCCGAAGACAAAAGGCCTGAAGGTCCTGGAGGTTGGCAGCGCGCCGGGATATAATTTATTAGCACTAAACAAGATCTTTGGATATGTTCCCTATGGAGTGGAATATTTGCAAACTGGAGTTGAAATGAACAGGCGTATTTTTCTTTCCAATAACATTGATCCCGATAATGTAATTTGCTCTGATTTTTTCGACGATAAGTTTTAGGAAAGCTACAAATTTTTTTTTGACGTTGTTATTTCTAGGGGGTTTATAGAGCATTTTGACAATCCGAGAGAGGTTATCGATAAACACATTAATCTATTGAAATCAGGCGGGCATCTTGTTGTGGATATACCGAATTTAAAAGGTATCAATTATTTTTTAATATGGTTTTTTAACAAAGAGCTTATTGCGAAGCATAATTTAAGCATAATGGATAAAAACAATTTTAGCGGGTTATTTGACAATTTGAGGCTCTTGCCGGTTTTTTGCGATTATTATGGTGTATTTAATTTTGGCCTTTTTCAGGTAAAAGAGCGTTCATTCAGGTATTTTATATTACAGTTTTGTTATAAATTACAGCGCGGCCTGAATTTTATTTTTAACACTTTGTTTAAAAACAGAAATATCAATAGTAAATATTTGTCTTCGCATCTGCTTTATATAGGTATAAAAAATGATTCTTAAACATAAAAACGCGCAAGTGCGGATAAACGAATTGCCCAATGGCAAGCGTCGAATCAGTGTAAGGCCTTTCAGTAAAGACCTGCTTATACCAACAAGCACTTGGGAGACTTTTTACCCTGTCGAACTGATAGATCTGATACTTAAGATAAAAGGCCCTGCTTATTTATGCGATGAGATTATGAGGGATGAGTATCCTGATTATGTAAAGGTAGGACTGGAGAGCGTGATTTCGGATTATACCAAGAAAGAGTTATTTAAGAGTAAAAATATTTTGGATTTTGGATGTGGTAGCGGGGCCTCCACAATTGTTTTGGCAATGGTGTTTCCTGAATCTCGAATAGCAGGTGTTGAATTGGAAAGAGACCTGCTTTTGATCGCTGAGATGAGAGCCCGGTTTTATAATTTAAAAAATATCAATTTTGTTCCGTCTGAAACAACCATGCATCTGCCAAGTGGTATTGGGAAATTCGATCTAATCGTTTTAAATGGAGTTTATGAACATTTACTTGAGAAAGAGCGCCGGTTGATCATTCCTGAGATTTGGTCAGTTCTGAATCCGGGAGGAGTTATGTTTGTAAATGCGACGCCCTTCAGGTATTGTTTAATAGAAAGCCATACATCGGGTTTGCCGTTTGTTAATTATTTGTCTGACAGGTTGGCTCATGCTGTTGTGTCCAAGTTTTCAAGGAGGTTTGATAAGACTATATCATGGGAATATCTTTTGAGGGCTGGCATACGCGGAGTAACAGAGCAGGAAATTATAAGTACAATTCTCAAAGAAAAGAACGCCCGGCCCAATGTTTTAAAACCATTGGCTAATGGATTAAATGATAGGATAGATTTATGGTTTGCGTCTGGCGGGCCACAGAAGCGAACGATTTTAAAAAGAGTGTTTAGGGTTTTAGCATATTTTATCCTCAAAGTGATAAAAATAGTAACAGGCGTTACATTACTTCCATATATTTCAATAGCTGTAAGAAAAGACGATAAATATTAAAATGTGAAAGGTTAATTATAATGCGCATTCTTTTGGTTCGTCCTCAATACAGAGGGCTTTACAAATTAATTAAAGCAAATGCCAAAAAAAATCTGGTTGTGCCTCCCTTGGGGCTTCTGTATGTTGCTGCTATGCTGGAAAAATCCGGAGAGCAGGTGGAGATAATAGATGGCGAGATAGAGTCATTTACTATTCGTGAACTTGCGCTGGAGGCTGTTAAGCGCAAGCCGGATTTAATAGGGGTGGGGGCTACTTCCGTAGATTTTCATCTTGCCAAAATTTTTGCCGAAGAAATAAAAAAATGCAGCGATATAACTGTTATTTTAGGAGGCCCGCATGCTACGGTATTGCCGGATAAAGTATTGCAGGAAAATTCATGTTTTGATTTTTTGGTGCGCGGAGAAGGCGAAGTAACCTCAGTAGAGCTTGTCAGGGTTTTAAAAAATTCTGGTAAGGCAGGTTTGAAAAGTGTTTTAGGTATATCCTATAAAATGGGCCGGGACATTATTCATAATCCCGACCGTCCATTATTCAATTTTCAGAAGGATTGTGTATGGCCGGCCAGGCATCTTCTAAAGCTTAATAAGTATATGTTTCCCTCGCCTAAAAAAGGCATGCGGCAGATGACAGTTGTTCAGGCAACCCGCGGATGCCCTTTTGGCTGTATATATTGCTATAAGATGTTTGGTCATGTAGTCCGCCAACGTTCTATAAGCGATGTATTGGCGGAACTTAAATATGTTGTAAGAGATTTAGGCTGCGAAAGAGTTAGTTTTGTTGACGATACCTTTACCCTTGATTCCTCCAGGGTTATTGAATTGTGTGAGGGCATTGTAAAAGAGAAATTAAAATTTGGTTGGATTTGCCTGGCCAGGGCTGATACCATTAATACTGCGATGGTTAAGGCCATGAAAGCGGCGGGATGCGATATGATTTCCATGGGAGTTGAAAGTGGAAACGACGCTATTTTGAAGGCCATAGGAAAAGGTGAAAATCGCGCAGATTTTGTGAACGCTTTTTCAATATTGCACAATGAAGGCATGACAGCCAGGGCCTCTTTTATTCTTGGGCTTCCCGGAGAGGCAAGGGAAACAATAGAAGAGACAATCAGGTTTTCGCAGGAATTGAGAGTCGACAGAGCTTTTTTTAATATCTGCACACCTTACCCTAAAACTTTATTATGGGATATAGCTGAAAATGGACAAGCGCTAAGTTTTGTAGACAGAGAATTTGAATATTTTACCCGTTGGGGAAATTCCGTTATTGAGCTGCCAGGTATTTCGGCGGTGGATCTTAAGGCTTATCAGCGTAAAGCGATGATAGATTTTTATTGCCGGCCAAAAATTATTTTCAAGCATCTTACAGAATTTTTAAGCGGCAATGCCGCTTCGTATTATTATAGGCCGCTGCTTTTTGCCATAAGAGAAAAATTAAAGGATGTTTTTTCCAGGATAAAATCAAGATGAATATTTTAGTGATTTCTCATATGTATCCGTCAGATGTTAATCCTGTGAGTGGTATTTTTGTGTACGAGCAGGTCATGGCGCTGCGCCAACAGGGTTGTAAGGTTGTTGTTGTATCCCCTGTTCCTTTTGTCCCGGTATTTTTTGAACTGTTAAATGATAAATGGAAACTGATTAAAAACCTGCCGTTAAAGAGCAATATGAACGGGGTGGAAATCTACCGGCCAAGGTATTTTTCTTTAATAAAAAATTTATTATTTGGTTTTTCAGGAATATTTATGTTTTTGGCGGTAAAAAAGATAGTTTTATCTATCAGTAAAATATTTGATTTCGACCTGATACACGCGCATACCATTATACCGGACGGTTATGTTGCTTTTAAGCTGAGTAAATATTTTGACAAGCCTTGCGTATGTACTATGCACGGAAGCGATATAAATTTATATCCCGGCTACGGCCGCATTTCCCTGGCAATGACAAAAAAAGTTATTTTTGGCGCTGACCAGATGATTTCAGTAAGCAATTTTCTGAAGATAAAAGCGGAAGCTATAGCCAGGCCAAAAAACAGCATTAAGGTTGTTTATAACGGCTGCGATCAAAAGGAGTTTGTTTTTGATCTCCGGTCAAGGATTTTAAAGAGAAGGGAGTTGAATATACCCGTTGAAAGCAGGGTCTTGATCTTTACAGGAGGCCTTCAGAAGACAAAGGGAATTTTTGAATTGTTGGGATCCTTTAGCAGCCTTTTTAAGCAATTCAGCCAGGCGCATTTAATTATTGTCGGTAATGGCAATGATGTTAAGAGGGTTATGAAAATTTTATCTATGGAAGACATGAAGAACAACGTGCATTTGGTAGGCAGGCAGCCGTACAATAAGATTCCATGTTTTCTCAGCGCAGGAGATATCTTTGTATTGCCCAGTTATAGCGAGGGCTTGCCGGTTTCTGTCATAGAGGCAATGGCTTGCAGCAGGCCGGTAATAGCAACAAGAGTCGGGGGCATTCCGGAGATTGTAAAAGATAAAGAAACCGGCATGCTGGTTGAACCTGAAAATGTCGAATCTTTGACCAAAGCCATTCTTTACCTGATAAATAATGAGCAAGAGTGCGCAAAAATGGGCAGTTCCGGGCGTAAGATAGTCGAAAGCGGGTTTTCCTGGGAAAAAAGCGCAGAAAGATTAACGGCTGTTTATGCGGATATCTTGAAAGAGGCGAGATGATATCAAATAAAAAGTCCTGCAAGGTATGTATTTTTTCCACTCTACACGATGCTTTTGACAACAGGATATTCCATAAAGAAGCAAGGGCGATATACGCAGCCGGGTACGATGTAACTTTGATAGCTTGTCATGACAAAGATGAAATATCTGACGGCATCAAAATAATTGCTTTGCATCCCGCGAAAAACAGGTTTACAAGGATGACATTTATGGCTGTAAAGGTATTCGTTATAGCCATAAAGCAAAGAGCGGACATATATCATTTTCACGATCCGGAGCTGATCGGGGTTGCGTTACTTCTTAAATTATCAACCCGGGCTAAAATAATTTATGATGTCCATGAGGATACGCCCAAGTCGGTATTGTCAAAAGAATGGATAAATATACATATAAGGGATTTCACTTCGTTGGTTTTTGATAAAATAGAGAAATTGCTGTCTAGATATTTTGATTGTGTTTTTGCGGCTACAGTTTCGATAGCGGATAATTTTAAAAAAGGAAATGTGGTTTTATTGGCCAATTATCCTGATATCGGCCGTTTTTTGAAAGCGGAAAAAGATATCCTGAGCAAAGGTATTATTAAAAACAAAGAATATACGCTTGTTTATTGTGGAGGGTTAACAAAAATCAGAGGTATCAAAGAAATTGTGCTGTCTTTGGGTTTTATCGATTTCGCCTATAATGTTAAATTGAAATTGGCAGGCCAATTTAACGATACTGGATATGAAAAAGAGGTGCGAGGATTGAAAGAGTGGGATAGGGTAGATTATCTTGGGCACATCTCCAAGGAAAAAGTCATCGAGAATTTATATATCGCAGATTGCGGATTGGTTTGCCTGTGGCCTGAGCCAAACCATATCGAGTCGCTCGGAGACAAGCTTCTTGAATACATGGCGGCCGGCTTGCCTGTTGTGGCTTCTAATTTTCCGCTATGGAAAAAAATAGTGGAAGGCTCCGACTGCGGAATTTGCGTTAATCCCATGGATCCCGGGGATATCGCCAGGGCGGTTGAATTTTTGACAAAAAATACAGAAAACGCAAAGCAAATGGGGAAAAACGGCAGAAAGGCAGTCTTGGAAAGGTATAGTTGGGAAAAAGAATCTGAGAAACTAAAAGAAATTTATGATAAATTATGCATAGTGCATTGAAAGCGATAAGCGGTGTTATAAAATTTTTTATAGGAGAATCGGATTTTGATTTTTGCAGTCGATCTCTTGATACGATGGCGTATCCGCTTGATTTGGATTTTACGTTATCAAGAGAAGCGGCGTATTATGAGCCTAAAGATTTTAACGGCGTACCGATTAATATCTACGAAGGACACCGAAGGCAGTACAATCCGACGCGTATAGCAGCCTATGCCCTTGCTCATTATAATAGATATGTGTTAAGTAATGTCGAATTAAACCATAGGATCTTTCTTAAAACCGCAGATTGGTTTTTAAATTTTAAAGATGGGCTTTTTTTGTATAAGTTTGACTGGGCCGGATTAGGAAATCCATGGATTTCCTGTATGGCGCAAGGTGAAGGTATTAGCGTTTTGGTTCGCGCCTATCATTCAACAAAAGACGAAAAATATCTTAGCCAGGCAATAAAGGCAGCAGCAGCATTTTCATCTTATGTTCAGGATGGCGGAGTTCGTTCCAAGATTGACGGAAAATGGGATTTTTTGGAAGAATACCCATTGGAAAATCCGGATCATACACTTAACGGTTTTTTGTACGCCTTGATAGGTATATTAGACCTTATGAAATTTTACCCGCAGGCCGAAGAAGAAGTCAAATTAAAAATTTTAATTAAAACGCTTGAATGTAATTGGCAGCGCTGGGATATTGCTTTTTGGTCTGTGTATAATTTAAAGCAAAAGGGTATATTTAAAAACGCGGCACCGGGGATATATCATAAAATTCATATAAGTTTGATAAAGTATCTCAGTGTAAGATTTAAAAGTCAGCCGCTCAAAAATTGTTATGAAACATGGGAAAAATACTCCAATTCATTTGTTAATCGTATGAGGGCCCTGTTTTTATGTGCAGTTTATCGTATCCTTTAGTTTCTGTAATAATACCCTGCAGAAACGAAGAAAAATTTATTGGAAAGTGCCTTGATTCTATTATCAGCCAGGATTATCCTTTGGATAGAATAGAAATTCTTGCGGTAGATGGAATGAGCACAGATGGTACCATTAATATATTGGAACATTATTCATCAAGGCATCATTTTATAGAATGTCTGAAAAATACAAAAAAATTATGCCTTCAGGGATTAATATGGGCATCAAGGCTTGCAAGGGAGAAATTATAATATTTGTAAATGCCCATAGTGTTTTGGGGAAGAATTTTTTAAAATACAGCATAGAATATTTGCAGGTAATGAATGCCGACGGCGCCGGAGGGGCGTTGGAGTGGATTAATGAAAGCAATTCCATAGTTTCGCATGCAATTGCATTTGCGGTAAATTCTCCCTTTGGCAGCGGTAAAGGATACCGATTGAAGGAAAAAGAAGGTTTTGTTAAAGACACGGTTCACTGTGCTTATCCAAAAAAAACTTTTGAGAAATATGGCGTTCTTGATGAACAACTTGTAAGAGGTCAAGACTGTGAGTTTAATTATAGGATATTAAATTCCGGAGGGAAAATATTTTTTACGCCTAAAATAAAATACTACACATATGCAAGGCCATCGTTAAAAAAAATGTGCACGCAATATTTTCAATACGGATATTTTAAACCGCTGGTTGCACAAAGCGTCGGAGTTTTTTTTGTATGGAGGCATCTGGCTACAGCAGTTTTTACCGCCTGCTTGATATTTTTTGGATTAACTTCTTTTGTATACAAACCGGCAATTTGGTTATTCTTATTTATTTTTTCGTTTTACATGGTTGTTAATATTATTTTTTCTTTTGTTATAGCGTTGAGAAATGGATTAAAATATTTTATCTATCTACCGTTGATTTTTTTTATGATTCACTTTAGTGTTGGTATGGGTTATTTGAAGGGATTGTTGTATTTTAAGTTATTGAATAAACGCGATATAAAAGATATGGCCTTAAGTAGATAAAAAATGCAAGATAAATTTTTTATTTTAATCGATGAGGCAAGATTTTTTAACAGAGAATGAGTTTTGAAAATAGTAAATTTGATATAGTTTGTTGTACCGTCGTTTTGCACTATCTTGATTTAAACGTTGCTTTAAAAGAAATTACAAGAGCGCTAAGGTGGATTCAAGCTACTAATGCAACACTTCACAGAATTTCTCATGAGGCGTATACCAATTAAGGGTTTTACGCGGACGATCGTTTAATTCATCTTGAACTTCTTTAAGCCTGCTTCTTGAGATCTTTGAAAAATCTGTTCCTTTAGGAAAATACTGCCGTATTAAACCATTGGTATTTTCATTTGTTCCTCGTTCCCAGGGAGAACGAGGATGAGCGAAATAAACGTTTATTTCTGTTTCTTTTGAAAAAAGCTTATGTTGAGCCATTTCTGTGCCTTGATCATAAGTTAATATTCTTTTTAAACCTT